>CALWOZ010000062.1 GCA_944383305.1 uncultured Clostridia bacterium
ATTGGCAGATGTTTTGAATTGCTTGAGCCGTATGAGGGGAAACTCTCACGTACGGTTCTTAGAGGGGAAAGGGATAGTAATATCCCTGACCTACTCGACCGACCAGACCACCTTATTCAACGAAACGGAAGAATTTTAAGACAGGGTAATGAAAATGACCAAGTTGAAATATTTAATTATGTTACAGAAGGTAGCTTTGATAGTTATTTGTGGCAGATTTTAGAAAACAAACAGAAGTTTATTTCTCAAGTAATGACAGAAAAATCGCCTCTTAGAAGTTGTGATGATATAGACGAAGTAGTTTTAAGTTATGGAGAGATTAAAGCTATTGCAATGAAAAATCCGTTCCTTAAAGAAAAAATGCAAATAGATACTGAAATAAATAAAATAAATCTTTTAAAATCTAGTTGGCTTGAAAGTAAGCAAATGTTTAAAAATGTAATTAACAATATACCAGGTAGAATAGAAAAACTTAAAAGTTATATGCAGAAAATACAAGCAGATATTAAAATATATGAAGAAAATAAAAAGCCTGATTTTGAAATAACATTAAATGGTAAAACATTTGATGAAAGAGCAAAAGCAGGGGAATATTTAATGGAGCTTATAAACAAAATTTCAAGGCAAAAGCCCACAAACGATATAGAAGAAATAGGTTCATATAACGGTTTTAAAATAGGTTTTACTTATACAATGGGTGTTTCTAAAATATATGTTATGGGTAACAAAACATATGATAAAGAGCTAGGACTTTCTGGACTAGGAAACATAACAAGGATAGAAAATTTAGCAAAAGATATAGGGGAAAACTTAGCTTTATATGAAGATAGGTTAAAAGAAACAGAGCAAAAGTTAAATCAAGCTAAAGAAGAAATTGACAAGCCTTTTGAACAAGAAGAAAGGCTTTCCTATCTTTTAAAACGAAAGGTTGAAATAGATTATAAAATAGAAAGGGGTATAACAACAAATGATGAAATGGAGGAGCTAGATGAACAAGAACAAGAAGAAAACGAATACGAACAGAATGAACATCAAGCAGAGCAACAACCAACCAAACAGAGCGAATATCAAGTAGAACAACCATCAACCGAACAGAACAAATATACAACAGAAGAAAATAAAAATACTATTGAACATCAATTATATAATACCCTTTATCAATGGGGCAACAAAGTTTTAGATAATGAAATAGACTATATTTCAATGAAACAAGAAGGTTTTGATGATTTAGTTTTAGAATATATAGGCGAAGGAGAATATTCTCTTGCTCATTATTCTGAGCAAAATGGGGATATGATGCGTAGCCCAGAAATAACATTTAGAATAGAAGAAAATGAAATTATACCTACAAGTTATTTAGATGATTATACTGCTACATATGTTGAAGTAGAAGACAGATACGACAAAGAGTATAATGAAGTTTTAGATATATTTAAAACTTGGGTTAGAAATATATCTAATCAATTTTATAGTAGTATTGAAAAACTTAAAAATCAAGAAGTGGAAATAACCGAAGAAATCGTTGAAACAAAGCATTATGAAATAGATTATTGTGATATGACAGTAGATGAAATTAAAGATTATTTTAAAGAAGGTATGGTTATAAAGCTTGGTTATATGCAAGGCGAGAATATGCCAAGTGGTTTAACAGGTGTTGTAAAAGGCGTTGATGATATAGGACAAGTTAGAGTTAGCTGGGAAAATGGTAGCACTTTAGCTTTAAATGTTAAAGAAGATAAATTTGAAGTTTTTGAACAACAACATATTAACGAATACGTAGAAGAACAAATGTGGGAGGAAATACAGTGATAGAAATAAAGTATCCTTTTACAGAAGAACAAATGAAGCAAGTTTTTGAAACAAGCCTTGTTGATTTTGCAAAAAATAACGGATTTAATTTAAAGGAAAGTGATAGAAAAACTTTTAAGGTAGAAAATATGGGTGGCTTGTTTATATTTAAAGATGGAAAAGGGTTTTATCATTTTACAACAGGTAAAAAAGGCAATATAATAGACTTTGCAAAAGAATATTTAGGGCTTGATTTTAAACAAGCAGTAGAAAGTATTTTAGGTATTAGAGCTTATGGAAACATAGGCTCTTTTTATGCATATAAAAAAGAAGAAAAAAAGCCTTTTCAACTGCCACCAAAAGCAGAAAACTTTAACAGAGTGATAGCTTATTTAGTAAATACAAGAAAAATAGATAAAGACATAGTTAATTATTTTATAAATCAAGGTAAAATATATCAATCTAAAGAAGAAAATAAAAAAGGTATATTTTATAACTGTGCTTTTGTTGGATATGATGAAAACAATGTGGCTAAATATTGTAGCTTGAGAGGTTTATCATCTAGTAGTTATTTTAGAAAAGATATAGAAAGCTCAGATAAAAGCTATGGTTTTACCTTTAATGGGACAAGTAAAAATTTATATGTTTTTGAAAGTCCTATTGACTTATTAAGCCATATGACACTTTTTAAAATTTTTGAAAAAATAGACTATAAACAAGATAATAGAATATCTTGTGGTGGCTTGTTTAATATGGCGATAGATACATATTTAAAACAACACGAAAACATAAAAAATATAATCTTTTGTTTTGATAATGATTTTGATAAGGCAGAAAATTATGGACAAGATAAAGCTAGAGAGTTTGGCAAAATGTATAAAGAACAAGGTTATAATTGTTATTTACAAGTACCAAAAAACAAAGATTTTAATGAAGATTTAATACAAAAAATAGTAGATATAAATAAACAAAGGGAGGAGATGGAAGATGAGTTTGAAAGGTAACTTTTTAATTCAAATTTTAAATATTCTTAACGAGCAAAGCGAGTGTAAGAGATTTTGCCTTGCAAAATTGCAGTAAATTGCATTTAGGCAGGAATAGTGTTGTTCACACAACCCACGAAACAGCTTAAAACCAAAGGTTTTAACGGGGTTCAAATAAAAATAAGTGGTTCAAAATGTATTCAAAATGGTTCAAATTGTATTCACTAAAAAGGAGTGGTAAAATGAGTGAAAAATTTATAAGGCGTTCGGTATATTTACCAAAAGAAACTTTAGAAAAGCTAGAAAAATTAGCTATAAATAAAGGTTTAAAAACATCAGAAGTTATAAGAATGTTTATAGAGAAAGGGCTTAACATAGAAAGTAGCCGTGAAGATATAGATTTTATAGCAGATATAATAAGACAAGAATTAAACTCAATTTATAGGCTTGAAGATATAAAAGAAATTTTGGATAAACAAACAAATAGACTTGCTAAAATGATGATGAAAATAGGCAAGATGAGTACAGGGCAGTTATTTCTTCTTATTAGTATGTTTTTGGAAATTGTGGATAGTGCAGACGAAGATAAGTTTGATGCTATTTTAGATAAGTCTATGAGAAATGGTGTCGCTTATATGCAAAAGAAAGATTTTCAAGTTAATGACTTTTTGCAAGATATTGACAATTTAAAAAATATTGCAAATGAGCTGTAAAAGTGATATAATTAACTACTAATAACTTATTTAATAGTAGTTATATTATTTTATGTATTTAAGGAGAGAAATGTTATGTATTGGATGATTCCAGCAAACCATAAAGTATATGATCACAAATCTGCATTTGAAGATAGAGGATTTATTGATTGGAAACAAAATTTAAATTATAATGTGAATGATATAGTTTATATTTATCGTACAACCCCTTTTAAGAAGGTTATGTACAAAACTGTTGTAGAACAAGTTTTAATGACAAGTAAAGAAATTATAAATGACGAAGAATATTGGATTGATAAAGAAGCATATACCAACTCATTAAAAAATAATTATGCAAGATTAAAACTTGTTAAACAAGGAGATTCAGATGAATTAATATTAGACAAATTAATTGAACAAGGATTAAAAGCTGCACCACAAAAGGGGTGTAAGATTGATAAAAAACTTGCATCATATATTGATAAATATATGAATAATTACAATCATTGTAATTTATTTCCAAATGAAGATATTCCTAAAAATTATTATGAAGGTTCAGTAGTTCGAGTTATTGTAAATAAATACGAGAGAAATTATAAAGCACGAAGAGAATGCATAAAACATTATGGCAGTAAATGTATGATTTGTGGTTTTGATTTTGAAAAAGTTTATGGTGAAATAGGTAAAGACTTTATACATGTTCATCATATTGTGCCATTAAATGAAATTAGAAAAGAATATATGGTTGATTATAAAAAAGATTTGATACCAGTATGCCCTAACTGTCACGCTATGTTGCACCAAAAAGTTGATGGGAAAATGTACACTTGGCAAGAGCTTAAAAAGTTTTTAGTTAGATTGGACAGTGATAAATAGTAGAATAAATAAAACTGATAAGAATAAAGAATAGTGCAATTAATAAAAACCAATATTATATAGTGTTTGCACCAAAATATAGTATACAGGTGATATATTGTAAAATAAAAGAAGACTAGGCAGATATTAAGGAAATTATGTATGTGAACAAAAAGGTTTGTAAATAATAGAAGCAGAATTGTTTAAAGATAATATACATATTTAGTAAGTATATTATCTAAATTAAGTGTTTTAAATCTTATGAGATATTTAAAAGGGAAAGATAGCCTTATGATATTTGATAGGCATGTAAATTTAAAATATAGATATATAAATAGAAATTTTTGGTATAGAGAATATTATGTATATACAGCAGGAAGAAATAAAAAGATAATAGAATAATATATAAGAAATCAATTACAAGAAGATATAGCATCAGGCAAAATGGCATTACAAAGAATATATTGACCTGTTTACAGGTGATAAGAATCTAAGCATAGCAATTAACATACATTTATAGGGCTAGGGCAAGGCAACCGTTGAACGGGTGGCTTACAGGAGGAAGAACTATTTCAAAAATAATATACACACAACAAATAAAAAATTTAAAAGTACGAAACAAAGAACAAAGAGCAAAGCTAAACTATAACTATACTTTATACATAGGACACCGTCCTAAAGTTTTAAAAAATATGGAGCAAAGGACAGGACTTATGGGTAAGATAGGTACTAATGAAATTTTGTACTTTAAAGATAGTAAAGACATAGCTAAAACAGTTTTAGAAAACACTAAAAAAGGCATCACAATATATGAAGGAATGATAGCTATAAAAAAAGAAGATACCCAAAAATTAAATTTAGAAGATTTAAAATCTTGGGAAAACTATATAACAAAATATATAAATATAATACGAGAAGAAAACAGCATAAAGCGAGAAGATTTTGAATTTATATGTGCCGTTCACGAGAAAGATATAAACTATCATACCCATATACTTTTTTGGGATAAATCTCAAAAGACACCTAAGAACTTTCAGCACTATAGTATACCAGATAAAATCAGAAAAAAGCTTATAAAAGATACTTTTTCAGATGAAATACTTGAATACGCAAAAGCAAAAGATTTAGCCGTAACAAATGTTAGAGATATAACGGATAAGCTAGTAGATGATTTTATGGAAGATATAAAAATGCTTGATAACAAGAAATATAATAAATTAAAATTAAAAGGTGTTTTTAAAGATAAAAACTCAAAGCTAGACAAAAATTTTATAGAACATATTTTTAATGAAAGTTATAAAATAAAGCAGATGATACCTAAAGGTAGAATAGCTTACAAATTGTTAGAACCACAAGTTAAAGAAGAAGTAGATAAGTTAGTAGATTATGTTTTACAAAACAATGAAGATTTACAAAATTTGGTTAATACATATATTGATAGTAAAATTCAAATTGCTACTTTATATTCTGACAAAAATATTGATGAGCAAGAACAGAAATACAAACAAGAAATTGAAAAGATAATAGCTAACAAACTTTTAGGTATTGTAAAGTCTATAAATAGGCTTGAATATGAATACAAAAAACAAGAAACAATAGCAGAAAAACAAAAAGAACTTATTAAACAAAGTATATTTGATTTGATAAGTCTTTTTTGTGTTAAAGAAGAAAAAGAAAGGAGCAAGCATAATGAAATAAAAACAGAATTATCTAAAGATGCTAAAAAAGAAATTTACCTTAAAAATAAAGACAAAGGATACGAACATTAATGAAGAAAAAACAAAAAATCATATTTGTAACAAGTTTATCAATTTTAGGGTTTGTAGGGAATGTATATTTAAGCGAGATGTTAAACACCGTGCTTTTAGGTGGCGATGTACATTTAGAAAACTTAAACTTTTTTACAAACTTAAAAGACATATTTATAACAGAACAAAAAACTAAACTATTTCTAATACTTGAGTGTGTAAAGTATTTAGGGATAGTTTATTTTAGTTTATACAATAACAAGCCTTATCAGTCGGAGCTTGTAAAAATAACGGATAACATTTACACACCAAAACAAGTAGGGCAATATCAGTATGGTTCGTCAAGGTGGCTTACTGAAAAAGAAAAAGATAAGGAGTTTGCATATTTTATATTAAATCCTCAAGATAAGGCTATAAGTAAGCTTATAAAAAATGGAGAAAAGGAAATTGAAAAACTTAAAAAAGATTTTAAAAAAGAAAAGATTGAAAACAAAGAAGATAAAGGAGAAAATCAAAATGAAAAAGAAACCTGTCTACAAGAACAACAAAATTTACAGAGTTTTAAAAGCAAAATTAAACAAAATAATATTTGCCAACAATTACAAAAGATTAATGTAAAAATAAAGGAGGATAAAATTTATGCAGAAAATATGGTTAATCAATTTAAGAATAAGGTGTTAAACACTAAATTCTTAAATAATACTTTAGATAAGGAGGATACAGAGCAAAAGCAAATTTTAAAAGAAGGTGGCATTGTTATAGGTATGAAAAAGGACGGTGATAAAGAAAAAATACACTATATAAAAGATGATGTACATACGCTTGTTGTTGGAGCTACTAGAAGTGGTAAATCAAGGTGTTTAGTAATACCAAGCATTTGCACCATAGGACTTTCTGGAGAAAGTATGGTTATATCAGACCCAAAGGGGGAATTGTTTCAATACACAAATAAATATTTAAAAAGTTTGGGATATGAAGTAATTTGTCTTGATTATAAAAAACCACAAAAAAGCTCAAAGTATAACCTTTTGCAACCTGTTATAAATGCAGTTAAAGAGAACGATATGGAAAAGGCAGAAAGTCTTGCGTGGGATATAACTAACATACTTGTTGGGGACGGCGTTTCTAACGAAAAAATATGGGAAAACGGCGAAAAATCAGTAATAGCAGTTGCTATTTTAAGTGTAGTTTTAAACAATATTGAAGATTATTCTAAATCAAAAGAAGAATATCAAAATTTAACTAATGTTTACTGGTTCATTGCCGAAATGAACAAAAAAATAGAAGATAAATATCCCATAGAATTGTACATAAAAGATTTGCCACAAAACCACCCTGCAAGAGCATTGCTTTCTATATCAGAAATTGCTCCAAGCAGAACAAGGGGGAGCTTTTTTACATCGGCACTTACTACTTTAAGACTATTTACAAGCAAATCTATTTATAACATTACAAACTCAAGTGATTTTAATCTTGAAGATATAGGAAGAAAAAAACAAGCAGTATTTTTTATATTGCCAGATGAAAAAACTACATACTATCAGATAGCAAGTTTGGTTTTGTCGGAGCTTTATGAAATACTTGTTCGTCAAGCAGATGAACGAGGGGGACGACTTGAAAATAGAGTAAATTTTATACTAGATGAGTTTGGAAATTTTGTTAAAATAAGTGATTTTACAAGTAAACTAACTGTTGCAGGTGGACGAGGTATGCGTTTTAACTTGTTTTTACAATCTTTTGAACAGTTAGATAAAAAATATGGCAAAGAAGAAAGCCATATAATAAAATCTAACTGTCAAAATTGGGTATATTTGCAAGCAGATGATGAAGAAACATTACAGTCTATTTGCAATAAATTAGGAAAATATACAACAAGTGCGTATCAGTTATCTAGCAACCACGCAAAACATACAAACCCTAGCTCTTCTCATAGTTTGAGTCTTGTTTCAAGAGAGCTTTTAACAACAGATGAAATAAGAAGAATAAAACGCCCTTATCAGTTAGTTATTAGTAGGAGCTATCCTTGTATGTCTGTTGCGTATGATTTAAGTAAATGGAATTTTAATACTATGTGTGGACTTGGCGATGAAGAAAACAACCGAAAAATAAGGCAAAAACGAGAAAACGAAAGGGCAGAACATAAAAATACAGATGATATAAAATTGTGGGGCATATGGGACGAATATCATAAAAAAATTGAACAAAGTAGCGAAGATAAACAACCAACATATGTACCTGCACAAAAACCAAAACGAGAAAAAAAGACGGAACATAAAGTTAAAAAAGGCATAAATCTAAGCTAATTATAAGGAGGAAATTATGTTTAATAAATTTAAAGATTTAATAAAAGTTGGAGCTACAAGCATTACATTTATTATGTTAATGTTTGTAAATAAAATATACGCAAGTAATATAGCAAGCAGTCAGTTGGCAACAGGGCTTGATAGACTCTTAAAAGATTTAACAAGTTGGGCATATAAGGTTATACCTGCTATTGGTACAGTTTTAACTATCTACTTTTTTATAAGACGTGGTTCGTCAGATGAAATGGATATAAAAAAGTGGGATAATAGAATTAAAACTTGTGTTATTTCTTCTATTGGAGCAGTTTTAGGAGCAGTAATAATAGATTTAGCTATTGGTTATTTTCAATAAAATATTGAAAAAATAGTTTTATTATGATATTGTTATGTAAAATAAGATTTTAGGAGATGATAAATTGAATATATGTTTTGTACAATATAATATTTCAAAAAATAGAGATGACAATATTAGAAAAATTACAAAATTAATAAAAAATGTAAATGCTAATATAATAGTATTACCAGAACTTGCAGATTGTGGATATTTATTTGATAATAAAGATGAATTAATAAATAATTCTAAATCTATAAATGAAAATGAATTTATAAACACACTAAAAATGATATCTAAAGAAAAACAATGTAGTATAATTTCAGGGGTTTCAGAAAAGGTTGATAAAGATGTTTTTAACACTGCGATTGTTATAGAAAATGGTAATGTTTTAGGTAAATATAGAAAGATTCATTTATCAGATTTTGAAAAAACATTATTTAATAGTGGCAAAGAAAATAAAATTTTTAATGTACAAGGTATAAAAATAGGAGTACAAATTTGTTTTGATACTTGGTTTCCAGAAATATCAAGAGAGCAAGTTTTAAATGGGGCAGATTTATTATGCATTTTAGCTAACTTTGGTGGAGAAACAACAACAGAAATTTGTAAAATACGTTCTATTGAAAATTTAACACCTCTTATCTTATGTAATAGAGTTGGTAATGAAAAAAATCATACTATGGAAGCACAATTTTTGGAAAGAAGTTTAATTGTTGATGGATATGGAAATAACATTATAATAGCAAATGATTTTAAAGAAGAAGTAAAAATGGCAGATATTAATATTATTAAGCATAAATCAAATGTAATTTGTAAAGATTTTATATCAGAAATAAATATACATTATAAAAAAGGTAATTAAGTTTTTCAATTACTTCTTATTAATTACAATTAAGGTACGACTTGATTTATTTAATTAAAATTTATATACGGTTTTTTGTATTAAATTTTAATTAAATAAATTTTAGGAGTGCCTATTTTTGAATGCAGAGCATTAAAAAAATAATAGTTTAAAATAAATTTGG
>CALWOZ010000063.1 GCA_944383305.1 uncultured Clostridia bacterium
AAACCTCCTATGATAGTTTAATTCTACCACAAGAGGTCTCTTTTTTCTATTGTCCATTTTTTACGGACTTGTTCAAAAACTCTATAACCTTTTTAATTTATCAATTAAGCTATAACTTTAGTTTTTAAAATAAAACTTATAAACAAATTTTTGTTTTAATCATATTGCAATTTGAAAAATTGCAATAGACAATTTGAAAAATTACAATAAACAATTTGAAAAATTATAAAAATATTGAAGAAAAATAGCTTATTTATTTTGATACTAAAGCATCAAAAAAACGAATTTATTATTTATTTTAATACTAAAGTATCAAAAAAACGAATTTATTGTTTATTTTGATACTAAAGTATCAAAAAAACGAATTAAGCCAATTCTTGATTATTTTTATATATAAAAGTTGGTTTTTCTTCTTTATTTACAACTTTTTCTGTAATAATACATTTTTCAATATTATCTTTTGAAGGTATATCGTACATAATATCTGTCATAAAGCTTTCTACTATTGCACGAAGACCACGAGCACCAGTTTCTTGAGCAATAGCTTTTTTAGCAATAGCTCTTATGGCAGGCTCATCAAATTCTAAAGTTACGTTATCTAATTTAAAAAGATATTCATACTGTTTAATAAGGGCATTTTTAGGTTCTGTTAATATAGATACTAGAGAATCTTCATCTAAACTATTTAATGTAACAACAACAGGCATACGACCTATAAGTTCTGGTATAAGTCCAAATTTGTGTAAATCTTGTGGTAAAACATCTTTTAAAATTTCACCAGATATTAAATCTTCTTTTGAATGAACCTCAGCACCAAAGCCTATAACTTTATTTTTAGTTCTTTTTTGAATAACCTTTTCAAGACCACTAAAAGCACCACCGCATATAAATAATATATTAGAAGTGTCTATTTGTATAAATTCTTGATGAGGGTGTTTTCTACCACCTTGAGGTGGAACAGAAGCAACAGTACCTTCTAGTATTTTTAAGAGAGCTTGCTGTACACCTTCACCACTAACATCTCTTGTTATAGACGGATTATCGGCTTTTCTAGCTATTTTATCTATCTCATCTATATATATAATACCTCTTTGAGCTTTTTCTATATCAAAATCAGCAGCTTGAATAATTTTTAAAAGAATATTTTCTACATCTTCACCAACATATCCAGCTTCTGTAAGACTTGTAGCATCAGCAATAGCAAAAGGTACGTCTATAAGTCTAGCTAACGTTTGAGCAAGAAGAGTTTTACCAGTACCAGTAGGACCAATTAATAAAATATTACTTTTTTGTAATTCAACATTAGTTTCTACTGGGTCAGAGGTTATTCTTTTATAATGGTTATAAACAGCAACAGAAAGCGCTTTTTTAGCATCATCTTGACCTATAACATACTGGTCTAAATGCTCTTTTATTTCTTTTGGCTTAGGTAACTTGAAATTTTCTATTGTAAACTGTGTAGAAACAGGGTCTGCAGGAAATTCTTCATATATTATTTGACAGCAAAGTTCTACACATTCATCACATATATAAATATTTCGAGGACCAGCAACAAGTTTTTTGGCATCATCTTGAGTTTTTCCACAAAATGAACAATATATTTTATATTCATCATTTTTTGAAGACATTTACTTCAACTCCTTAATTATTGTGGTTTTGTAATAACATTATCTATAAGTCCATAAACCTTAGCTTCTTCAGCAGACATATAGTTATCTCTTTCAGTATCATTTTTAATAGTGTCTAATGATTGACCAGTATTTTCAGATAACATTTGGTTTAATTTATTTTTTATTTTTAATATTTGTTCTACTTGTATTTGCATATCAGTAGCTTGACCTCTAGCACCACCTAAAGGCTGGTGTATCATTATTTCAGCGTTAGGAAGAGCATATCTTTTACCTTTTGCACCACCTGCTAATAAAAAAGCACCCATACTAGCAGCAAGTCCTATACATATAGTAGAAACATCAGGTTTAATATATTGCATAGTATCATATATAGCAAGACCAGCTGTAACAGAACCTCCAGGACTATTTATATAAAGGCTAATATCTTTATCTGGGTCTTCAGCAGCTAAAAATAAAAGCTGAGCTACAACTAAACTTGCAGTAGTATCGTTTACTTCTTCGCCTAAAAATATAATTCTGTCTTTTAAAAGTCTTGAATAAATATCGTAAGAACGTTCACCAGCATTAGTCTGGTCAACAACCATAGGTACTAAACTCATAAAAATCCTCCTTAAAATAAAAATACATAAAATTTTCTAAATAATAGTATATCCCAAATTATGTAAAATATGCTTTATTATAATAATTTTTAAACTTAATATTTAATTTTGTTTTATAAAACAAAAAGAGGCAATAAACCTCTAATTTGTTAAATATTTTTAAATTATTCTGCTTCTGGTTGAATAGAGTTTTTAACTAAAAAGTCAAGTGCTTTTTGAGTTTTTAAATCTTTAATAATATTTTCTTTTTCTTTTTCACCAAAGATACTTTCAATTTTTTCTTTATCTATACGATAAGCTTCTGCTATACGAGTTAATTCTGCATCAATCTCTTTTTCGGAAACTTTAATTTTTTCAGCTTCTGCAACAGCCTCTAAAGCTAATCTACCTTTAACTTGTTTTTCACAAATTATACGATAAGCTTCTCTCATATTTTCTAAGCTTTGTCCCATATAATTTAAGTAAGAATCTAAAGTTAAGCCTTGAGCACCAATACCATTTCTAAATTCATTAATTTTGTGGTCGATTTCAAGTTCAATCATAGGTTTAGGAATATTAACCTCAACTTTTTCTATTAAAGCTTCTAAAACAGATTCTTTCATTTTTTTGTCTGCTTCATCTTTTTTCATAGCTGTAAGTTTAGATTTAATTTCTTTTTTATAGTCTTTTAAAGATTCAAACTCAGTAGTATCTTGAACAAATTCATCGTTTAACTCAGGGAGAATTTTTTCATTAATTTCATTAATTTTTACTTTAAATACAGCAGGTTTAGAAGCTAATTCTTCTTTGCCATATTCAGCAGGGAATGTAACATTAACATCAAATTCATCACCAATATTTTTACCAATTATTTGTTCTTCAAAAGTATCAATAAAAGTTTTAGAACCTATTTCAAGGTCATATTTTTCACCTTTACCACCTTCAAAAGCAACACCATCTATAAATCCTTCAAAGTCAATATTAACTAAATCACCATTTTTAACAGCTCTATCTGTAACAGGGTTAATTCTAGAATGTTTTTCTCTTTCTCTATTAAGATATGCCTCTACGTCATCTTTATTAACAGTAGTGCTAGGTTTTTCACAAACTAATCCTTTGTATTCTGATATTTTAACTTCTGGTTTAGTATAAACAATAGCAGTAAATACAACACCATCTTCTTTAGAAGCACTAACAACATCTATTTCAGGTCTTGAAACTATTTCTAATTTACTTTCTTCAGCAGCTAAAGCATAAGCATCTTGTAAAACAAAGTTAAAAGCATCATCATAAAGTACTTCAACACCATAAGTTTTTTCTACAATTTGTCTAGGAACTTTGCCTTTTCTAAATCCTTTAATGTTAAAATGTTTTTGGTTTTTATTAAAAGAATAATTTAAACCTTCTTGGAATTTTTCAGCACTAACAGAAAATGTTAATTTGTACTTATTAATATCTATATTTTCGATATTATTCATTTATTGTATCCTCCTTAAAAATCGTAGTAAAAATCACATATAATTAAAGTATAACATATATTTTAATAAAAATCAATTATTTGTTACAATATTGTTCAAACTTTTTAAATAAAAACATTGTTATTAATGAAATTATTATTCCCAATATAGACCCAACTATTACATCACTAGGATAATGAACTATTAAAATAACTCTAGATATTGCTATTAAAGTAGCTAATATATAAGCAACTATACCCCATTTTTTATTGGTATAAAAAATACAAGTAGCACCAATAAAAGAACTTAAGCTATGACCAGATGGGAAAGAAAAACTATTAGGTGCAGTAATAAAAGGCTGCAAATTTAGTTGTATAAAGGGTCTTTGTCTTTCAAATATATTTTTTAAAATATGTGTCCCTAAAAAAGAGCCTAAAATTAAAGTAATTAACATTAATATTCCAGTTTTTTTAGTATTTTTATTTAACAATAAAAATATTCCTAATACTATCCAAATAACACCAGAATCTCCAAGTTGAGTTATTATTGAAAAAATTTTTTGAATAAAGGGATAATTGGGTAATATTTCATTAATATATAGTATAATGTTTCTATCTATATTTAAAATTATGTCCATAATTACCTCACATAAATTTTATATTTTACTAATTATAACATAAAATTTATGTAAATAAATAATATTTTATTTAAAAATTATAATATTAAAATTTTTATTAAGTATATTACCATATTTTTATTGACAAAAAATTTAGATAATGATATAATAATGATTGTTTGCCGCACAGAGAGGTTTTAAGCTTAGCACCATATCTGGCGAGTTATATTTAAGGAGGTGTACGAATGTACGCAATTATTGAAACTGGTGGAAAACAATATAAAGTTGCTGAAGGAGACATTATCAAAGTTGAAAAATTAGATGTAGAAGCTGGAGCTTCTTATACTTTTGATAAAGTTTTAACAGTAGCAAATGGTGATGATGTTAAATTTGGTGTTCCTACTGTTTCTGGTGCAACTGTTAATGCATCTGTTATTGGTGATGGTAAAGCTAAAAAAGTTATCATTTACAAATACAAACCAAAAAAAGGTTTCCACAAGAAAAAAGGACATAGACAACCTTTTACAATGCTTAAAATAGAAAAAATTAATGCTTAATATTAGGTTTTTAAAATGATACAAGCTGTATTTTTAAAGAATAATAAAAATATTATAGGCTTTGAAATAAAAAATCACGGTAGAGATATTGTATGTTCTGCTGTATCTATTTTATCTTTAAATACAGTTAATAGCTTAGAGGCTTTTACTGATGCTAAATATAGTATAGATTATGATACTAATGGTGGCTTTTTAAAATGTATTATAGATGAAAATAGTCTTTGTGAAAAGTCAATTTTATTATTATCTAGTTTGGAACTTGGTCTTAAAGGTATTGAGATAGAGTATCCTAAAGATATTTGTTTAAAATATAAGGAGGTGTAATGATGATTAGAATTAATCTTCAATTCTTTGCTCACAAAAAAGGGGTAGGTTCAACAAAAAATGGTCGTGATTCTGAATCTAAAAGATTAGGACCTAAACGTGCTGACGGTCAATTTGTTAAAGCTGGTAACATTCTTTACACTCAAAGAGGTACAAAAATTCACCCAGGTGTAAACGTTGGTAAAGGTGGTAATGATACACTTTTTGCTTTAGTTGATGGTATCGTTAGATATGAAAGAAAAGGCAGAGATAAAAAACAACTTTCTGTTCATCCTATTGCTGAGTAATAAATAATAAAAGGTATGGTATAAAGCCATACCTTTTTATTATTAATTTCAATTAAGCTATGACTTTATTGTTCGAGATAAAATTTATAAACGGGTTTTTGTTTTAAATTTTATCGAAGAAGAATAATAGGAATAGCTGTTTTTTGATACAAAGTATCAAAAAAATTGATTTATATAATTATAACAATAATTTAATATAAAGTATTAAAAAAGTTGATTTATTACTCTATTATTTGACAATATATATTTTTTATAATAAAATTTAGATATAAACTTTTAAGGAGATATAAGTATGTTAGAATATTTTGTTATTGGTAAAATAGTTAATACTCAAGGAATAAAAGGTGAAATTAGAGTTATACCTACAACAGATGATATAAATAGATTTAAAAAATTAAAAGAAATTTATATATTTAGAAGAGGTAATTTAGATTTATATGAAATAGAAGGAGTTAGATTTCATAAACAATTTGTACTTTTAAAATTAAAAGGAATTGACAGTATAAATGAGGCTGAGTTATTAAAAAATACAGAAATAAAAATACCAAAGGAATTAGCCATACCTTGTGAAAAGGACGAGTATTATATTAGTGACTTATATGGTATGAAAGTATTAGCAGATGAAGAGGAGATTGGTATAATAGAAGATATTATATTTACCGGAGCAAATGATGTATATGTTGTAAAATCAAAAGATAGTGAAATTTTAATACCAGCTATTAAACAATGTATTTTAGATGTTAATGTAAAAGAAAAAATAATGAAAGTACATCTTTTAGAAGGATTAAGATAATGAATTATTATATTTTAACATTGTTTCCAGAAATGATATATAACGGATTAAATCATAGTATTATAAAAAAAGCCATAGAAAATAAAATAATAAATATAAATTGTATTAATATAAGAGATTTTTCTAATAATAAACATAATCAAGTAGATGATTATGCCTATGGTGGTGGAGCAGGTATGGTTATTAAGCCAGAACCAGTATATAATTCTTATTTAAGCATAAAAGACAAAGTCCCTAAAAATACGAAAGTTTTATATATGACCCCTCAAGGAAAAACTTTTAATCAAAAAATGGCAGAAGAATTATCAAAAGAGAAAGATTTAATTATTTTATGTGGACATTATGAAGGTATAGATGAAAGAGTAATAGAAGAAATAGTTACAGATGAAATATCAATAGGAGATTTTATATTAACAGGTGGAGAATTAGCATCTATGATACTTATAGATTCTATATCAAGATTAATACCAAACGTTTTGGGAAAAGAGGAAAGTTTTTTAGAAGAAAGCTTTAATAACAGTCTATTAGAGCACCCAAATTATACAAGACCTTTTATATTTAATAAAAGGCAAGTACCAGATATACTATTATCAGGTAATCATAAAAAGATAGAAGAATGGAAAAAAAGACAGTCTTTAATAAGAACTTATGAAAAAAGACCAGACCTTTTAGAAAAATACAATATAACACAAGAAGAAAAAAGATTTTTAGATGAATATTTTAAAAATAATTGATATAAATTTATAAGTTTGATATAATATAGTAAATTAGTATAAATAATAGATTTTAGGTGATATTATGCTAGATGTTTGTTTATTAGGAGTTGGAGGTATGATGCCTCTACCAGACAGATTTTTAACATCTATGTTATTTAGATTAAATGGAAAAATGTTGCTTATAGACTGTGGAGAAGGCACTCAAGTCACAGCGAAAATACTTGGCTGGGGATTTAAAAATATAGATATAATATGCTTTACTCATCTTCACGCAGACCATATATCAGGATTACCAGGGTTGTTACTTACAATAGGCAATTCTGGAAGAGAAGAAAAGTTGATTATTATAGGACCTAAAGGTTTAAAATACACATATGAGGGACTTTCTACAATATTTCCAGAGTTACCATTTGAGGTAGAGATAATAGAGCTTGATATAGATGAACAAAATAACATAAGTGAGCAAATAAATATTAGTGGATTTAGTATTAAAGCTATGTTTATGGACCATAAAATACCTTGTTTTTCATATTGTATAGAAGTAAAAAGAAGTGGTAAATTTTTAAAAGAAAAAGCACTAGACCTTAACATACCTATACAATATTGGGGTATGTTACAAAAAGGTATGGAGATAGAATATAATGGAGAAGTATTAAAGCCTAGTATGGTTTTAGGTGAAGATAGAGAAGGTATAAAGGTATGTTATTGTACAGATAGTAGACCTTTAGACAGAATGCATAGCTTTATAGATAAGGCAGACTTATTTGTCTGTGAGGGAATGTATGGCGAAGAAGAAAAAAAACAAGGAGCCATAGAAAAAAAACATATGATATTTAGTGAGGCAGCCACTATGGCTCAAAATGGAAATGTAAAAGAACTTTGGTTAACTCATTTTAGCCCTGCATTAATAGAACCAGAAGCCTTTATAGATAATGCTACTAATATATTTAAAAATACAATAATAGGATATGATAGAATTTGTAAAACTATATATTTTAAAAATTAAAAATTAAAAAATATCAAAATTTAGCAAACTTTTTTAAATATTTTTCGTATAATTAGTTATAATTAAGGTAAAAGACTTTATTTGTATTGGAGTGATGAGAATGAACATAAAAGATTTAACAGACTATGACCTGGTTCAAAAATGTTTAAATGGAGAAAAAGAGTATTTTTCAGAAATAATAACTAGACATAAAAATTTAGTATATTCAGTAGTTTTAAGAATGGTTAATAATCAAGAAGATGCTAATGATTTAGCACAAGAAGTTTTTATAAAAGTATACAAAAATTTAGATAAATATTTTCCAGATTTTAAATTTTCTACGTGGATTGTAAAAATAACTACAAATCACGTTATAGATTATAGAAGAAAGAAAAAATATGAAACAGTATCTATGGAAGAAGTTGAATATAAGCTTATTTCACAAAGTTCGCCAGAACAAGATTGTTTAGAAAAAGAAGAAAGATTAGTCTTAAATCAACTATTAAATAATTTACCAGATATTTATAAAGTACCTATTGTTTTATATCATCAACAGGGGCTTAGTTATCAAGAAATAGCAGAGGCTATAAATGAACCTTTATCTAAGGTGAAAAATCGTATTTTCCGTGGTAGAAAAATTTTAAAAGAAGAACTTTTAAAAATGAAAGAGGGTGAAAATATTGGATTGCAACAAAGCTAATAAACTTATGATGGATTATATGGATTTAACCATAACAGAAGAAGATGAGTTTTTATTAAAAAATCACTTAAAAAACTGTGATGAATGTAGAGAAAGTTTTGAACTTTATACTCAAATATTAGAAGAATTTACTATTGATGCAAACAATATTATAAAAGCGCCAGAAGACCTTGAAATAAATATTATGGAAAAAATAGAAAATATACAACCTAGATATATTAAAGAAAAAGTTAATAAAAATATAATAGCATATGTATCTTTAGGAATGACCTCTCTATTTATTTCAATATTTATATTAATATCTTTAAATAAGGATATATTATTAATTAGTTCAGAAAAAATGCCTATTTTATATAAGTATTATTTATTTGTTCAAAACATATTTAATATATCAATAGATACTATAAGTATATCTTCTATAATGGAAGGAATATCTAGTATATTTCCATATATATTAGAAGGAATAAAATACACTTCTATATTTGCAGTAGTTTGTATAATAGTAGCACAATATTTATTGCATAGAAGAGAAAGCTTAAAAGTGTAATATATAAATATTAATAAAGTATATAATAAATTATAGAAATAAAAGGCTATAAAATTGAACAAGTCCGTAAAAAATGGACAATAGAAAAAAGAGACCTCTTGTGGTAGAATTAAACTATCATAGGAGGTTTT
>CALWOZ010000064.1 GCA_944383305.1 uncultured Clostridia bacterium
TAAGCCGATGTGGCTCAACTGGCAGAGCAGCTGACTTGTAATCAGCAGGTTGGGGGTTCGAGTCCCTTCATCGGCTTGTAAATTAAATATAATTATAAATTATGGATCTTTAGCTCAGTTGGTTAGAGCATCCGGCTCATAACCGGACGGTCCAGGGTTCGAGTCCCTGAGGATCCACTTTGGCCCAATAGCTCAGTTGGTTAGAGCGCTGGCCTGTCACGCCAGAGGTCGAGGGTTCGAGCCCCTTTTGGGTCGTTTATTTTAAAGGCACTACTATTGGTAGTGTCTTTACTGTATTTATAAAGATTATATACTATTTTTAGTATTAATAAAAATAGGTTGTTTACCGTTTTTAGTAGCGTTTAAAATATTAAATAATAAAGTAATAAAATATTATAGTTGAGTAAAATATTTTTAGTATGAATATTATATAAAATAAAGATAAAATTAATATAAAAGGTATAAAATATTATATTTATAAAATTAACAATATTAAATTTTACTAATAAACAAATTTTATCATAATTAAGAGTAAGCAATATAATAGAAAAGGTATAAATTTACAATTTATACCTTGTTTATATGTCAAATATATATAAAGAAACTATGAGTTGAAATTAAAATACAATATTTTATAGGAAAATAAAAATCTAATATAATTATAGTATTTATATTAAATTTATGTTTTAATAAAATTTAAATTATATTAGTATTTTAATTTATACTTGTATCTTTTATATAATTTAAAATTATACTTATTACAAAATTTTAAAGATAAATATTTATAATTAAAATGTAGATAATAAACACTATAAAAATAATTGAATTTTAAATATTTATATGCTATAATCTATTAAGTATAAAATAGGGTATTATTTATGAAATATTTGGAGGATAATATGTTTGTAGATAGAGTAAAAATTCATATAAAAGCTGGTAATGGTGGAAATGGATGTGTGTCTTTTTATAGAGCAAAATATGTAACAAATGGTGGTCCAGACGGTGGAGATGGTGGCAAAGGTGGCAATGTAGTATTTGTTGCAGACGAGGGTATAAATACTTTAATGGATTTTAGATATAAAAAACTTTTTAAAGCAGAAAATGGTGTAGATGGTGGTAAAAGAAATTGTACAGGTGCAAATGGTAAAGATATAGTTATAAAAGTTCCTGTGGGTACAATAATAAGAGAAGCTGAAAGTGGAAAAATAATGGCAGATATGGTTACACCATTTGAAGAAAAAATACTTATAAAAGGTGGAAAAGGCGGAAAAGGTAATCAACATTTTGCAACACCTACAAGACAAGCCCCTAGATATGCAGAAAGAGGAAGAACAGCTAAAGAATATGATGTTATATTAGAACTTAAACTTATAGCAGATGTAGGGCTTATAGGATTTCCAAATGTTGGGAAATCTACAATTTTATCTATGGTCACTAATGCTAATCCTAAAATCGCTAATTATCATTTTACAACATTATCACCTAATTTAGGTGTGGTAAGAAGTAAGTGGGGTAGTGACTTTGTAATGGCGGATATACCGGGGCTTATAGAAGGAGCCAGTGAAGGTATAGGGCTTGGACACGAATTTTTAAGACATGTGGAAAGAACAAAGGTATTTATACACGTTGTAGATGCAGCAGGACTTGAAGGAATTTGTCCACTTGAAAATATTGAAAAAATAAACAATGAACTTAAAAAATATAATGAAAATCTTTTAGATAGACCTATGGTTATAGCGTGTAATAAAATGGATATACCAGAGGCACAAGAAAATTTTGAAAAAATAAAATCTATCTATGAATCAAAAGGCATAAAAGTATTTCCTATATCAGCAGCAACCAATAGTGGATTAGATGAACTTTTATCAGCAGTAGCAGACATATTGAAAAATTATCCAGAAAACATTGTTTTTGAAGAAGACTTTGATCCATATGTAGAGGTTAGCATAGATAATGAGCCATTTGTTATAACTAATATAGATGAAGGATATTATGCAGTAGAGGGTGTTGGTGTTGAAAAAATGATGGGATATACCAATATTGATACAGAAAAAGGATTTGCATTTTTTCAAAAATATCTTAGAGATAAAGGCATTATAGATGCATTAGAAGAAAAGGGAATACAAGAAGGAGATACAGTTAGAATATATGATTTAGAGTTTGATTATTATAAATAATTTATAATTAGTTTTGACTATAATTTATAAAGGAGAATATTATGTTAAATAGTAAACAAAGAGCGTACCTTAGAGGTCTTGCTAATAAAATAGACCCTATTTTTCAAATAGGTAAGGCTGGAGTTAGTCCAGAACTTGTATCGGCAATAGATGAGGCCTTAGAAGCAAGAGAACTTATAAAATGTAA
This sequence comes from uncultured Clostridia bacterium, assembly GCA_944383305.1. Lineage (GTDB taxonomy): Bacteria > Bacillota > Clostridia > Lachnospirales > CAG-274 > Tyzzerella. Next base: position 2,365 of record CALWOZ010000064.1, read on the forward strand.
CATACTTAATAATTGTATGGAAGATATAAAATATATAGCTTCAGCTATTAGTGAAAGAACAAAATCAGATATTGTACAAGTAATAGGTAAAAAAATAGTAATATATAGACCTTCTAAAGAAAAGCCAGTAATTATATTACCAAAATAGTATAAAACATTAATTTATTATATAAATTTTCATAAAACTATAAGTAAACTATTAGTATGTTAAATTAATTCTACATAAAATTTATATTATATTATTTTATGTAGAATTAGCTTTGTATATATATAATTTTTAATTAAGACTAATTTTTCACTTAAAAATTATAAATATAATAATTTTAGATAATTTATATAAAAAAGCAAACTTTATTTTTATACAAATATACATAATTTATATAAAAATAAAGATATATAATTTTTAATAAGTAATATATTATAGTAAAACTACGTAAAATAATACAAAAGTGGCTAAAATGTCAACTAGAATAGAGTGGAAAAATTATAGTTTTAATTGACATTTTTTTGTTTTACCTATATAATCTACTTCATATTAAAAATCATATACATAAACATATTTATTTAAAAACATTGTATATATATAATAATATGTGTATATATATTAAATTAAGATTTAAAAGTTTATGTAAGGTGAGGAGGAATTGTAAATGAAATTTAAAAGATTTTTAGCAGTAGCACTTATTGGAGCTATGACATTTTCATTAGCTGCTTGTAGCTCAAACCAAACTACAGAAAACGGCTCTTCTACTGAACAAACTCAAACAGAAACTCAGTCTCAGTTTGACACAATGGTTGTAGCTGTACAAGAACTTAATGGTATCTTTAATCCATTATTCTATACTACAGCTTATGATAGCTTTGTATTTGGACCTGTTTTTTCATCAGTTTCTATATTAGATGATGATAATAATCTTATTGATGATGCAGGAACTATATCTCAAGAAGAAATTACAGATGAAGCAGGCAATACTACTCAAGTTAAATATACTATAAAATTACAAGATGGGCTTACTTTCTCAGATGGTGAACCTGTTACAATAGATGACTATATATTTACTTTAAGAGTTCTATTAGACCCAGCTTATGATGGTATGAGTACACTTAGTACATTAAACATTGTAGGTCTTCAAGAATATAGAGAAGGCGGAGAGGAAGTTACAGAAATATCAGGTATAGAAAGAGTTGACGATTTAACTTGTACTGTACTTGTAGATGGAATAAATATTATTGGAGATAAACTTCTTGCAAACCAACCTATTTTACCACAACATTATTATGGAGTATCAGATGATGGTACAGAATACAAAAAAGGTGATATGACAGTACCAAAATCTAGAAATTCAGCTCCTATGGGAAGTGGTCCTTATGTATTCAAATCATATGAAAGTAATATAGTTAGTTTAGAAGCTAATGCTACTTATTTTAAAGGAACTCCAAAAACTCCTAATTTAAAATTCCAAGTTGTAGCAGAAAATAACAAAATTGATGTTGTAGTTAATGATGAGGTAGATATTACAGACCCAGCTTCAGATATAGAAACAATGAAAAGACTTGAAGCAGAAGCTATTGAATATAACTTAACAGATAACAATGGATATGGATATATTGGTATAAATGCAGACCGTATTCCAGATGTAAATGTAAGAAAAGGTTTAATGTCTCTTATGAATAGAGAACCTTCTGTAAAATCATATTTTGGTGATACAGCAGAAGTTTTAGAAAGACCTATGACTAGCACTTTAGCTGAATATCCTGAAGGAGCAGAAGCTTATTATCCATATGATAAAGCTAAAGCATTAGAATATTTTGAAGCAGCAGGATATAGCAAAAATGCAGATGGTAAGCTTGTAAATGCAAATGGTGAACAACTTAAAGTAGAAGTTGGTGTAGGTGACTTAAAATCTCATCCAACAGCAGGTATCTTCTCTCAAATGAAAATTGATATGGAAGAAATGGGAGCAGAGCTTATTGTATCAGATTTACAATTTAATGTACTTACAGATAGAATTAACAGTGGAGACTTAGATATGTTCTCTTTAGCATGGGGTAACTCTAATCATGCAGACTTAAAACAAATATATCATAGTAGTTCAGCAGAAGGTTCAGGTTCTAATCATTTTAAATTAAGAGACCCGGAAGTAGATAAACTTTTAGAAGAAGTAGCTACAACTTTAGATTTAGAAAAGAGAAAAGAACTTGTAGCACAAGAACTTGACTTAATTATGGAAAATGCAGTAGTTATGCCAGTTTATCAAAGAAAAAATCTTAATATATTTAGCGACAATTTAAAAATTGACACAGTTTATAGAACATCTTCTCCATACCACACATATAGAGATGAATATCATGTTATAGAAATGAAATAATTTTTTTAATTTTTAATTAGCCTTATTTATATATAATAAGGCTAATTAAAAATAATAAGACGTTTCTGAAAGCTATGCTAAAATGATTATATAAGATATATAACTTTAATTTTTAGTTTTCAGAAGCGTCTTACTTTATAATAAGATGAAGTTATAAAATTTATTAATCTATTATTAGAGTTATATAAATATTAAAATAGTATATCCATAATATGAAAGATACATAAAATATTAAAAGATTTATATGTATATAAGAATATATATAAAAATTTATACATTTTATAATGTGATTTTAGTATATCTTTTTTCATAATATTTAACTTATAATGTTAAACTAAGATATAAAAGAAAGGAATGTTTTTAATGAAGCAATATATAATAAGAAGAATTTTAATAAGTCTTATTGTTCTTGTTGGTGTTTCATTTTTACTATATACTATAATTTATTTTATGCCAGGGGATTTTGTAAGTACTGTTACATCTGGTAATCCATATATAACAGATGAAATGAAACAAAAATTAAGAGAATTATACGGAGTTGATAAAGGGCTTTTAGAAGGGTACTTTGATTGGGCATTGGCTGCCTTAAAAGGTGATTTTGGTACATCGTTTGTATTTCAACAACCAGTTACACAAGTTATAAAAGACAGAATGTGGGTATCATTTTGGTTATCTTTTATAGCATTTATTATACAAATTGCAATAGCATTACCTTTAGGAACTATTGCTGCAACAAAACAATATTCTAAAATAGACTATTCAATAGTTGCTTTTGCTCTCGCTGGAATATCCCTTCCTTCATTCTTTTTTGCTGCAGTTTTACAAAAAATATTTGCAGTAGATTTAGGAATATTACCTTTACAAGGGATGGTTACTGCTCGTAAAAATTTAGAAGGCTTTCCTCTTATATTAGATATGGGTAAACACTTTATATTACCAATAATAGTATTTGTTGTTACAAGTATGGGAGCGTGGCTTAGATATACAAGAAATAATATGTTAGAAGTATTAAGTGCAGATTATGTTAGAACTGCCCGTGCTAAAGGTGTGCCAGAAAAAGTTGTTATAGGAAAACACGCTTTTAGAAATACTTTAATACCTATTATTACTATGATAGGTGGTAGTTTGCCTTCATTATTTTCAGGTGCTATAATAACAGAAGGTTTATTCTCAATAGATGGTCTTGGTAACATTGCTTTAAAAGCAGTTAATCAAGGGGATATACCATACTTAATGGGATATTTTATGTTTTTAGCTGTTTTAACTCTTTTAGGAACTTTAATTTCAGATATATTATATGCAGTGGCTGACCCAAGGGTTAGATATAATTAACAGGAGGTTTGTTATGGAAAATGTAAAAGAAAGAGAAGAACAAGAAAATGTAACAGCTATACAGACTCCTGGTGCTTTAATAATGAAAAGATTTTTAAAGAATAAGTTAGCAGTAGTAGGTTTAGCTATTATAGGTTTTATATTAATATTTTGTTTAATAGGACCTTTTTTCTCACCATATGGAGAATATGAGGTGTTCTATAAAGATGCAAGTGGACAAGAAATTAGTATGAGTGATGCTACGTCTTCTGAAGAAGGAGCACAACAAGGATTAGAACTTAACTTAAAAGCTCCTATATCTAGTGACCATATTTTAGGTACAGATGCAGATGGACGTGACGTCTTTACCCGTCTTATGTATGGTGGTAGAATATCTTTAATGTTTGGATTTTGTGTTGTTATATTAGAGCTTTTAATAGGGGTAGCTCTTGGTGGTATAGCAGGTTATTATGGTAAATGGGTAGATATGGTTATAATGCGTATCGTTGATATATTCTACTGTATTCCATTTTTACCTCTTATGCTTATGATATCAGGGGTTATGGCTAGTATGAAAGTACCAGCTCAACAGAAAATATATGTACTTATGATTATAATGGGTGCTTTAAAATGGGCATCTGTTGCAAGACTTGTAAGAGGACAGATTTTATCTATACGTGAAATGGAATATATGCAAGCAGCTAAAGCTTGTGGACTTAAAACATCAAGAATAATTATAAAACATTTGATACCTAACGTTACATCTATAATAATCGTTATGGCTACAATGGATTTAGGAAGCGTTATATTAACAGAATCTACTTTAAGTTTCTTAGGTGTTGGTTTATCTTTCCCTTATGCTTCGTGGGGTAATATGGTTAATGCAGTTAATAACTCTGTTATTATGCAAAACTATATTAATATATGGTTACCACCAGGGATTGCTATATTATTACTTGTAATGGCATTTAACTTTGTTGGTGATGGTCTAAGAGATGCCTTTGACCCTAAAATGAAAAGGTAGGTGAAAAATATGGCTTTAAATAAAAAAGAATTAAAACAAAAAGAAAAAGAAATTAAAAAGTTTAATAGACAAAAATTTAAAGAATATACAAAACAAAAAAATAGAAAATCAGTACCAGAACAAGAATATGTTACAGAAATGAAAAATAGCAATAACTTAATAGAATTTGATAATTTACAAACATATTTTTATACAGATGCAGGTACTGTAAAATCAGTAGATGGAGTTTCTTTTGACATACCTATTGGTAAAACAGTAGGTGTTGTAGGGGAATCTGGTTGTGGTAAATCTGTTACTAGTTTATCACTTATGGGACTCTTACCAGGTCCATATGGACAAATTGCTGGTGGAGAAATTAGATATAATAGTAAAGAATTAGGAAAAACAGTAAACCTTGCTAAATTACCTCAAAGTATACACAGTAAAATAAGAGGTGGAGAAATATCTATGATATTTCAAGAACCTATGACTAGTTTAAACCCTATATTTACAATAGGCGAACAAATAGAAGAAGTTATTTATTATCACGACCCAAAAGAAACAAAAGAAGGTAGAAAACAAAGAACTTTAGAACTTTTAAAATCTGTTGGTATATCTCGTGTAGAAGAAATATATAAAAGTTATCCACACGAGCTATCTGGTGGTATGCGTCAAAGAGTAGTTATAGCTATGTCTCTTGCTTGTGGACCTAATTTTATAGTGGCAGACGAACCTACTACTGCTCTTGACGTTACAATACAAGCACAGATATTGGACCTTCTTCGCGAACTTAAAAATAAAATAAACGCATCTATTATGCTTATAACACACGATTTAGGTGTTGTAGCAGAGATGGCTGACTATGTTGTTATAATGTATGCTGGTAGAGTTGTAGAAAAGGGAGACGTACACGAAATATTTAAAAATCCTAAACACCCTTATACAAGAGGACTTTTAAAATCTCGCCCTGTTTTACAAGAAGGTACAGAAAGATTATATTCTATACCAGGAGCTGTACCTAATCCAATAAATATGCCTTCTGGTTGTTTCTTTAAAAATAGATGCGAAAATTGCATAGATATATGTGATACAGTTTATCCAGAATTAATAGATATAACTGATACACATAAAGTTACTTGTCATCTTTATAACGAAAGAAAGGAGGGCTAAATAGTGGAAAATAAAGACAGAGTTATTTTAGAAGTAAAAAATCTTGTTAAACATTATCCTATAAAAGCTGGTGTTTTACAAAAAACAGTTGGTCAAGTTCGTTCTGTAGATGGTGTTTCCTTTTCTATAAATAGAGGACAGACATTTGGACTTGTAGGAGAATCTGGTTGTGGTAAAACTACAATAGGTAGAACTTTGATAAGACTTGTAGAGCCTACATCTGGTGAAGCTATTTTAAATGGGAAAAATATATTTGCTCTAAACAAGAAAGAGTTAAAAGCTTTAAGACCTAAAATACAAATGATATTTCAAGACCCATATTCATCATTAAACCCTCGTATGCCTGTTGGAGAAATAATAGGTGAAGCTGTTCGTGAACATAATATTGTACAAAAAGACAGACTTAAAGATTATATATTACAAGTAATGGAAGAATGTGGACTTAGAAGATATTATATAGATAGATATCCACACGAATTTTCTGGTGGACAAAGACAAAGAATTTGTATAGCTAGAGCATTAGCACTTCGTCCAGACGTAGTTATAGCAGATGAGCCAGTTTCTGCTCTTGACGTTTCTATACAAGCTCAAGTTATAAATCTTATGAAAGATTTACAAACAAAAAATGGTTTAACATATCTTTTTATATCTCACGATTTATCAGTTGTAGAATATTTAGCAGATATGGTAGGGGTTATGTATTTAGGAAGTTTAGTTGAGCTTGCTACAAAAGAACAAATTTTTAGTAATCCTAAACACCCTTATACAGAGGCACTTTTAAGTGCAGTACCTATACCAGATCCAGATAAAAAAATGAATAGAATAATATTAGAAGGAGATATACCATCTGCTTCTAATCCTCCAAAAGGTTGTAAATTCCATACTAGATGTCCTAAATGTATGGATGTTTGTAAAGAACAAGCACCTGTTTGGAAAGATTATGGCAATGGACATTATACTGCTTGTCATTTATATTCACAAGAATAAAAATTAATAAAATAAAAAGACTGTAGATTTTGAACTGCACCAATTTATACAGACATCACAAAAAAGACTACCTAAGGTAGAAAATTAAATTTTAAGTAACAAA
>CALWOZ010000065.1 GCA_944383305.1 uncultured Clostridia bacterium
TTATACTTATATACCAAATTTTAAAAGAAAAATCTACTTATACATCTTACTTATTTATATTAGAATTAATAAAAAAAGCCCCATTTATAATAAGAGAGATACAAACAGATAATGGAGTTAAATTTACTAATCTTCAAAGAAAATAACAAGGAGAAACAATGTTTGAAATAATATTAAGAAAATTAGACATAAAATATATAAGAACAAGAATAGCTACACCAAGACATAATGGAAAGGTAAAACGCCAACATAGACAAGATAGTGAGAGATTTTATAAGTACTTAAAAATGTTTAATTTAGAAGATGGAAGAAAACAATTAGCTAAATATCAAGTTAAATCAAACAATTATATAAAAACTTGTTTAGGGTTTAAATCACCTAATCAAGTAGTAGAACAGTATTTAGGTGTATTTTAATTATATATAAATTTACTATATTATCATAAAAAACAAAGATAAGATAGTATTATTTTATACTTATTCTTATCTTTGTTAAAAAATCTTTTAAGTGTAACCTATTTTTGACACTTTAACAATTTTATTTATATATTTTTTTATTTTGTTATTTACATTGTATATATTTTATGTTATAATTTATATAGAAAAAGTTAACCTTAATTGTTAGCCTACTACTTTAGTTTTGTTAGATTATTTAATAACTAACAGCCCATAGTTTTGGCGAACACGGGGCTGTTATTTTTTTGTGTTATTTATGATTGATATGATTAAACTTAATAATGTCAATATTACCATTATTGTTTCATATGTACTTGTATGCTTCATAACTCTTGTTATGAAGTAGGCTTTGCCTATTTTTGCAAATCAAAAACATACGATATCACCCCCTAACTCTTAATGTTAGAGTTAGGGGGGTGTATTATATTATATAACATATTTATTTTCTTTGAGTATTATTTTTATTTTTTCAATAGGTTTTTTCTTCATATAATCTAATATGATTTAACATATTATTAAAATTTAAGATTATCTTTATACCTATCCTAATATATATTTGTTTATATATCTCTTAATTTATAATACTTCATATATTAAAATAAATCATTATGAATTCTTATTTTTTAATATAAAATTAATTCACTCTAAAAAACATACAATTCACTTCATATAATAAATTTTTATATAATTTTATGATATTATTTTAATAAATTACACATTAAGGACAAAAATATCACTTTAAAATACATAATATTTAAAAAGAGGAATCTATATTATTAAAAAAGAGGAATCTATATTATTAAAAAATTTATATCTTTTTTCACTTAATTTATTTTGATAATTTAATATTAATGTTTTTACAGATGAAAAACAAGAAATTACTTAATTAAAAATTGAATATAAAGTTGGTTAATTTATGAATATGATAAAAATAAAAAATATTTTAAAAAAATTTTTAAAAATAATATTATTAATTTTTATAATATTTTTACTTATAAAATATGTTTTATGTGAATTTATTATATCTAAAAAAATAGCTGAAAGTGCAACTAATAAATATTTACAAATTTTAAATATAGACAAAGATGAAATTGAATCACAAGAAGTATTTTATGATTTTAAACTAGGTTCTCAATACAATATACTTATAAAGTATAAAAATGAACCTAATTTAAAATATTATTATAACTATCTAATAAAAGAAAATAAGTTTTTTATTGACGATATTATTAATGAAAATACTTCTATTGCTCTATTAAAACAAACAAAACCTTTACACGAAACACCTAGAATTATAGAATTATTAATTTCTGAGAAATATAACACTTTAGAAAATGAAGCTATGAAATATACATTTTTTGACTATATTAAAGATTTAATAAAAAAATAGAATTATATTAAAAATATAATATTTTATTGGTAATATTATATAGATTTTGATAAAATCAGATTATATTTATAAGGTTGATTAAAATGAAAATAAATAAAAATAAAATAAAAAAATTTATATTATTCTTTATTTTAATATATGTTATTCTTTGGTGTTTATATTCTTTTGTTTTAGCTAGACAAATTGCTACAAGTGCTATTAATTCATATTTGGACACTATTAATATAAATAAAGAAGATATTGAATCTTTAGATATAAAATATAATTTTAAAATAGGTAGTGAATATTTAATAAAAATTAGATATAAAAATGAACCATACTTAAGATATGAATACTATTATAAAATTAATGATAGTAAATTAGTATTTTTTACTGTTTTTAACAAAGGTGTTTCAGTTAAAATAGACAAAGAAATAATTCCTACTCACGAATCTTTTGAGCATATTTATGGAGATGAAAAATTAGAAATCAAATATTCACTTTTTGACTATATTTATGAAGAATTTCCAGATAAATTCATACCACAATATAATATTTTAATAATATTATTTATTATCAATTTAATAATACTATTATTAGAGATAATTTATAAATCAAAAAATTTAATTTTAAAAATATGCTTTATAGTAAGTATTTTTACACTTATATTAGTAATTATTTGTTTTAATTCAATATTAAATTACCTTGATTTATATAATTTATCTGGAAATACAATAATGTTTTATATTTATATATCTACAATGACATTTAATATTATTTCTATTATCATTCCTATTTTTAAAAAATAAGTAAAATATTTAACTAATTATCAACAAAAAAAATACTTAAAAATAGATTAATATTTATAATAAAAGGATATATCTAATTAAGATATATCCTTTATTATATTTAATATTTAAGCTTTAAATCCCTTATTATGTTTTACATCTATAAATTCTTGTAGCTGACCATCTTTACCATAGGTAAGTCCTGCATAAATAGTGTCTGTATTTTCCATAATAGGAGTTTTATCTTTTTCTTTGTCTTCTATTTGTTCAAAGCCAGACATAATATTTTTTAACACGTTTGTAGCATCTTCTAAATCTTTTAAATTTTTACTAAATAAAAATTTAGCTATTTTTCTATCTGCATAGTTATATAAAGTTAATAAATAAGATGAAATTTCATATTGCATATCTAAGCTACATCTAAGTTCTGATAAAAATTGTCTTGCTTTAAAAATATTAAAATCAAAGCTTTTATCATCATTAATAGTTTTTTTACTTTCTTCTAAATAGTCAAATAGTATTTCAAAATTTATAATAACAAGTCGTAAAGGACTAGCTGTTGCTATTTTTGCAACATATTCTTCTTTATTTATACTCATATTTTATACCTATTGTAACAATGATAATAATTGATTTGGTCTTTGATTAGCTTGTGAAAGCATAGCTATGCCTGCTTGTACTAACACATTATTTTTAGTATATTCAGACATTTCTGATGCCATATCTGTGTCTATAACTCGAGATAAAGCTGCGTGAGTGTTTTCTTCTGATATAACTAGGGCATTGCTTGTTTTTTCTAATCTATTTTGATTAGCACCTATATTTGCTCTATAATTATTTATTCTATCTATTGCTTTATCGCATCTTGCTAATGCATCTTGAGCTCCTTGTATTGTTGTATAATCTAGACCAGGTATAACATTACGAGTAGGATTACCATCTTCATCATATTCACGAGATGTTGTTGTGCTAACTCCAAGAACAGCTGCATTTAACTCTTTAAAGTCAATTTCTAATTCTTGACCAGTAGACCCACCTACTTGAAATATAAAGCTATCATAATCATCATTTAACAATTTCTTTTTATTAAATTCCATTTTTTGAGATATAGAGTTTAATTCTTCTGATAATTCTGCTACTTCTTTTTGTATAAGTTCTCTATCACTTTGTGTTAAAGTATCATTAGATGCTTGTACTGCAAGTTCTCTCATTCTTTGGACTATATTTTGCATCTCCCCTATGCCACCTTCTGCTGTTTGTAACATAGAAACTGCATCGTTAACATTTCTATCTGCCATTTCAAGTCCTTTTATTTGAAGTTTCATTTTGTTAGCCACAGCAAGACCAGACGGGTCATCTCCTGATTTATTTATTTTTGTACCTAAAGATAAGTTTGTAGAAGCCTTTTCTAAAGCATTATTTCTGTGCCATAGTGCATTTGTAGTTAATAATGCTTGAACATTAGTATTTAAAATCATATATTTCACCTTCCAAAAATAATTAAAATCCACGTTTTATATTATTTCGTCAAAAATATCAATATACTTAACGTATAAAAAAATTTTTATAATTAATTTTTTATATTTTAACTAAAAATAGCTACTATTATTACTCTTAATTATAAATCAAAAATAATAACAGTAGCTTATTATTAATCATTTTCTTTTATATCTTTATCTTCTTGATTGTTTTCATTATTTTCATTGTGTTCATCATTTTCTATATAATCTTCGGCTATTTTAGCAACACTCATAACTTTAACGTCATCATTAACATTAATTAGTTTAACGCCTTGTGTTACACGACTTGTTGTAGATATATCTTTAGCTCTTATTCTAATAATAACACCATCTGAGGTAACCATAATAAGTTCTTCTCTATCATCTATCATTTTTACGTCTATTACGTTACCTGTTCGTTCAGTTATTTTATAAGTTTTAAGACCTTTACCACCTCTAGTTTGTATTCTATACTCATCACTAGAAGTACACTTACCAAATCCATTTTCAGACACAATAAGTATTTTTTTATCTTCTTCTATTACCTCAGCTGCCACAACTTCATCGTCTTTATTTAATGTAATGGCTTTTACACCTGTGGCGTTTCTTCCCATATCTCTAAAGTCAGCCTCATTAAATCTAATAGACATACCAAGTTTTGTAGCTAAAAACATATCTTGACCTGCTATTATTTTTTGGACAGATATAAGCTCGTCATCTTCTCTAAGATTTACTGCTATAAGACCCATTTTTCTAATATTATCAAACATAGATATTTTTGTCTTTTTAATAACACCTTTTTTAGTAGTCATAGCAAGATATTCATTTTTATCTATCTCTTGTCCATCTTTATTTTGTTTAACTGGTATAACTGCTGTTATCTTTTCTCCACTATCTAGTTGTAAAAGGTTAATAATAGGAGTTCCTTTAGCAGTACGTCCTGCCTCTGGTATTTCAAATGTTTTTATACGATAAACTTTACCCTTATTGGTAAAGAAATATATAAAACTATGATTACTACTAAGGAATAGATTTTTAACAAAGTCTTCATCTCTAGTTTGCATACCTATTATACCTTTTCCACCTCTATTTTGGCTTTTATATGTAGATAAAGGTATTCTTTTTACATAATCAAAGTGTGTCATTGTTATAACACTCATTTCATCTTCTATAAGGTCTTCTATATATAAGTCTCCCTCATCTTGAACAATAGCTGTTTTTCTTTCATCTCCAAACTTAGCTTTTGTTTGTAAAAACTCTTCTTTTATTACTTGTAACAGTCTATTTTCATTACCTAATATAGCTTGCATTTCTTCTATAAAAGCACTAAGTTTTTCATATTCTTCGTCTAATTTTTCTCTTTCTAGTCCAGATAGGCTTCTAAGACGCATTTCACAAATAGCATCTACTTGTTCTACAGTAAAATCAAACCTATCCATAAGTATAGCCTTTGCATCTTTTATATCTTTATTAGACCTAATTATATTTATAATTTCATCTATAAAATCTAATGCTTTTAAAAGCCCTTCCACAATATGTGCTCTTTTTAAAGCCTTATCTAAATCAAATTGTGTCCTTCTAGTAACAACTTCTTCTTGGTGTTTTAAATAATGCTCTAAAATTTGTTTTAAATTTAAAGTTTTAGGCTCACCATCTACAATAGCTAAGAAGTTTATACTATAATTTTCTTGTAACTGAGAATATTTATAAAGTTTATTAAGTATAACATTAGCATTAGCGTCTTTTCTACATTCTATAACTACTTTTATACCATTTCTATCGGATTCATCATTTATATCTGTTATACCTTCTATCTTTTTATCTTTAACAAGTTCTGCTATTTTTTCTATCATACGAGATTTATTAACTTGATAAGGTATTTCTGTAACAATAATTCTTTCTTTACCACTATTAGTTGTTTCTATCTCAGCACTAGAACGAACGCGTATTCTTCCTCTTCCTGTCATATATGCCATTCTAATGCCTGCTTTACCAAGTATTGTAGCACCTGTTGGAAAGTCTGGTCCTTTTATAATCTCTAAAAGTTCTTCTATCTGTGTTTCTCTATTTTCTTCTATTTTATTATCTATTATTTTTAATAATCCATCTATAACCTCTGTAAGATTATGTGGTGGTATATTAGTGGCCATACCAACAGCTATACCAGATGAACCATTTACAAGAAGATTAGGAAATCTAGATGGTAAAACAGCAGGTTCTTTTTCTGTACTATCATAATTGTCCATAAAGTCTACTGTATTTTTTTCTATATCCGATAACATTTCTACTGCTATTTTACTAAGTTTAGCCTCTGTATATCTATGAGCTGCTGCTGGATAACCATCTATCGACCCAAAGTTACCGTGTCCATCTACAAGCATATAACGCATAGAAAAGTCTTGTGCCATTCTAACTAAAGCGTCATATATAGCAGAATCTCCGTGTGGGTGATATTTACCCATTGTTTCTCCTACTATATTAGCACATTTTTTATATCCCTTGCTAGGGTCTAAACCAAGTTTATTCATAGCGTATAATATACGTCTATGAACTGGCTTTAAACCATCTCTAACATCTGGTAAGGCTCTAGAAACAATAACACTCATAGCATACTCTATATAAGAACTTTTCATCTTATCTGCTATCTCTGTGTCTATTATCTTATCATAATGTTCAAATTGATTTTCAGACATATTGTTTTATCCTTTCTTTAGCGTATTATCTTTATATTCAAATAATTTTATATATCTAAATTTGTAACAAATCTTGCATTTTCTTGTATAAATTCACGTCGTGGTTCTACTCTATCTCCCATAAGTTGGTCAAATATTTCATCTGCAAGTCTTGCATCTTCTAATGTTACTCTTAATAAAATACGTTTTTCTGGGTCCATTGTTGTTTCCCAAAGTTGCTCTGCGTCCATTTCTCCAAGTCCTTTATAACGTTGAATAGGTTTTATTCCGTCTGTCCCTATTTGTTCTAATATTTCATCACGTTCTGCGTCGCTATAAGCATAGTATTCTTTTTTACCTTTTTCTATTTTATAAAGAGGTGGTTTTGCAAGATATACATATCCGTGTTCAATAAGAGGAGTCATAAACCTAAAGATAAATGTAAGAAGTAAGGTTGTAATGTGTGCACCGTCTACGTCGGCATCTGTCATAAGGACTATTTTATGATATCTAAGCTTTTCTATATCAAAATCATCGTGAATACCTGTCCCAAAAGCAGTTATCATAGAACGTATTTCTTCATTACCTAATATTTTATCTAATCTTGATTTTTCTACGTTTAGTATTTTACCTCTAAGAGGAAGTATGGCTTGAGTTTTTGGAGTTCTAGCATTAACAGCTGAACCACCAGCTGAGTTACCCTCTACTATATATAATTCGCATTTAGATGGGTCTTTTTCACTACAATCTGTAAGTTTACCCGGTAATCTTCCAACCTCAAGTGCTGACTTTCTTCTTACAAGTTCACGAGCTTTTTTAGCTGCATCTCTAGCACGAGAAGCTACTAATGCTTTTTCTATTATTATTTTTCCTATTGTAGGATTTTCTTCTAAAAAGTATGTTAAATTCTCTGATAAAACATTATCTACTGAATTTTTAGCCTCTTTACTTCCTAGTTTACCTTTTGTTTGTCCTTCAAATTGAGGTTCTTCTATTTTTATACTTATAACAGAGGTTAGTCCTTCTCTTATGTCATCACCTGTTATTTTTTCATTTTCTTTTAAAAGTCCAAACTTTTTGCCATAGTCATTTACTGTTTTAGTTATAGCACTTCTAAAACCTGCAACGTGAGTTCCACCATCTACTGTATTTATGTTATTAACATATGAATAATTATTTTCTATATATCCATCGTTATGTTGGAATGCTACCTCTACAAAAATATTATCTTTTGAACCTTCACAATAAAAAATTTCTTCATAGACAGGCATTTTATTTTTATTTATATATCCAACAAACTCTTTAATACCACCTTCATAATGAAAAGTATCTTGTTTTATTTCTTCGTCTCTTAAATCTTTTAATATAATTTTTATACCTTTTGTTAAAAATGCTGTTTCTTGTAGTCTTTGTTTTAACGTATCATAACTATATTCTAACTCATCAAAAATTTCATAGTCTGGTTTAAACTCTATCTCTGTACCAGTAATAGACTTATCACATTCACCTATTACTGTTAATTTTGTTAAAACATCTCCTCTGGAATATTTTTGTTCATATATTTTTCCATCGTTATATATTTTTACAGTAAGCCATTGGCTAAGTGCATTAACAACCGAAGCTCCTACACCGTGTAACCCTCCAGATACTTTGTATCCACCACCACCAAATTTACCACCAGCGTGTAATATGGTAAATACAACCTCAACAGCTGGTATGCCTTTTTGTGGGTGTATACCTATTGGGATACCTCTCCCATTATCTTTTACTATTATACTATTTTCTTTGTTTATAGATACTTCTATCTCTGAACAATGCCCTGCTAATGCCTCATCTACTGCATTATCTACTATTTCATATACAAGATGGTGTAACCCTCTACTAGACGTAGAGCCTATGTACATACCTGGACGTTTTCTAACAGCCTCTAGCCCCTCTAATATTTGTATTTGATTTTCATTATATTCTGGTTTCATTTATATTCTCCTTTTAAAAAGCAATATATAAACTGTTATATTTTTTTATTTTAAAATTATATATATATTTAATTAATTAAAATTTAAAATTAAAAAAGCCTATAATATATATTATATCATATATCACAAGCTTTTAACAGTATATTTTGTCATATTTTTTTTTAAATTTTTTAATATTTTTACATAATAATATATTAATTTATAAATTTTATATTTAAAACTTTAAGTATATATTATTTATGATTTTTAATAAAGTGTATTTAAAAAAATTATAAAGCCTATAATATATATTATACTATACATTATAGGCTTTTAACAATATATTTATTTTTTAATTTTAATATTTTACTGTTAAAGTGTCAAACATAGGTTACACTTAAAAGATTTTTTAACAAAGATAAGAATGAGTATAAAATAATGCTATCT
>CALWOZ010000066.1 GCA_944383305.1 uncultured Clostridia bacterium
GAATAAAAAATTTCCCTTGTTTCGGCTCATAAGGGCAAAAACAAGGGAAAATACATAAGGTTTGAACATTTAATAGGAGGTATGCCTTGAAAATACAGGGTTTATAGAGGATTGAATAGATAAATTAGAATTTATAATGAGGTGACGTGGATAAAATGAATTGCACTCTTAAAAAGTGGAATATGTTAGACACGAGGGATTTATCGGTGGTTCTATCCAATAAGAAAATACAAGATAATCTACGTGATGGGTTACCGTCCCCTTATACCGATGGTGATGGCAGAAATTTTATTTCTTCCATTCTTTCTTCCAATGAAAATGATACTTTTGCTTTTGCTATTATGATAGATAACAATGTTAAATTATATAATATTTATTACATCTCCATTTACAATATTATATCTTTTATGACAAACCCTCCTATGCTTTTATTTTTGGTTATCATACCAACTTTATTCTATCATAGGAGGTTTTACTTTTCTGTAAGATTTTCCCCTATTACTAACATATCTGATAATTTATCAAACCTACTCGTCATCAAAAAAAGTATACTAAAAATAGTATACTTCTTTCAGATTGTAGACAAAATAGATAGTAATCTTTATATTAGTTTTACATTTTTAAATGCGTTGAATTTAAAAATTTTAATCACAATACAGTGCTTTGACTCGGATTGTGTAAAAAGCTAGATTTTTAGAAGCTTTAGCCCTTGTGTGAGAAAATTAGCTTTTTTACTTTGCTTCCATCTATAAAAAATTAATTTTCATCTTTTAGAAAGGCTGTAGACAATGTCTACAGCCTCAAAGAAGTATACTAAAAATAGTATACTTCTTTTTTTATTAATTAAAATTTATAGAAACAATTTCTGAGCCTAAATCTGTTGGTGATTCACCAGCAGTTTGATCTTTTAATTCAACTTCTTTATTAGATACTTTAGTATATATTGAATCATATTGTTCTTGGCTAAATGTTTCAAATTTTGATGTTTCCATAGGAAGTAATATATCATTAGTCGCAGCGCCTAAATTAACTTCACGTCCACCTGAAAATGTACCATCATATATAGTAGTTAATGTTTTATAAACTGCATTTTGTAAGTTTTTCATAGCAGATGTAATAACTGTTTCAGATTCTGAAGATTGGTCAACATCTACACCAATAACCTTTTTATCTGCAGTTTCAGCGGCTTTCATAACAGAGTTACCAACTCCACCACCACAAGCAAATATAAGCTCTACGCCTTCATTATACCATGCAGCAGCTTTAGCTGTATGATCTGGAGAAGCCTCAAAATCTCCAACATATGTATAATTCATAGTAATTTCACCAGGATTAAGACCTAATTCTTTACCAGCATATTCAGCACCTTGTACAAAGCCATATCCATAACGGATAACAGCTGGAACTGCGATACCACCCATAAATCCTAAGTTTCTATATCCGTCTATAACTGCAGCATATCCTGCTAAAAACCCTGCTTGTTCTTCAGAAAAATAAATAGCCTCTGTGTTATCTCCAACTTTATAAACTGGATTTTCTTTGGCACCATCTTGAGGAGTACCATCTACAATAATAAAATTAACATCTGGATATTTTTCTTGCATATTATAAACAGGTACTTCAAATAAGAACCCAGGACAAACAACTGTTTTAGCTCCACCTTTAATAGCTAATTCAATAGCAGTAGTGATAGCTTGGTTAGATTTTTCTGCTGGTTGATAATATTTATGAGAAATACCTTTTTCTTCAGCAAATTGAACAACGCCTTCCCAAGAACCTTGGTTAAAAGATTTATCATCAATAGTACCAACGTCTGTAACAAGAGCTATTTCTGCACCAGAACTATCTTTATTAGTTTCCTCATTATTACTTTGACTTTCAGCAGATGATGTAGGTTCTTCATTAGTAGAACTACTATTGCTACAAGCAACCATACTTAATGCCATAGCTGCTGCTAATACTAGACTAACTATTCTTTTCATAGTTTTCCTCCTTAGTAAAAGATAACATATAATTTATCTTTTATAAAACAATTAAATACAAACCTATAATTTTAGTAAAAATTACTCACTTGCTTCTGAAGTGTCTGCGTCACTGCTATCTTCTTGGCTAGCATCATCTGTAGCACTAGTATCTTCTACTGTTGTAGATTCTTCAGTAGTAGAAGTGCTATTACTACAAGCAACCATACTTAAAGCCATAGTTGCTGCTAACATTAAAGTAACTATTTTTTTCATAATTGTACCTCCTTGTGTGTAAAATTAAGTAATCTCTTAATTTTCACATTAAATAATAATTATTTTTGATTTTTAATTATTCGCTTGCTTCTGAAGTATCTGCATCACTGCTATCTTCTTGGCTAGCATCATCTGTAGCACTAGTGTCTTCTACTGTTGTAGATTCTTCAGTAGTAGAAGTGCTATTGCTACAAGCAACCATACTTAATGACATAGTTGCTGCTAACATTAAAGTAAATAATTTTTTCATAGCTTTTCCTCCTAAAATTTAGAATATAGTATTCAATACATATTTTACACTTAAATGTAAATTTAGTCAAATACTTTTTAATATTTTAAAATTTTTGTACACTATTTTTTTCTACTCTAGCAAATATTAGAGGAATTTTTTCAGGTTCTTTATTACTAAATTTTATAGAAGATATAACTTTTTCTTTAGCATCTTTAAGTTTTTTCTCATTATTGGTATATAATGTACATAAAATATCACCTTTTTTTATTTTATCACCAACTTTTTTATTTAAAATAATACCAGCTGAAAAATCAATAATATCATCTTTTTTCTCTCTACCGGCTCCTAATATAGTAGATGCTATACCAAGTTCTTCAGTATCCATAGATTCTATATATCCTTCTATATTGTCCTCTACTAATAATTCAAGACTATATTTAGCTTTTTCAAATTTTTCTGGATTTTTAATATATTCTATATATCCACCTTGAGCTTCTACCATTTCTATAAGTTTTTTAAGGGCATATCCATTTTGTATAGCTTCTTTAGCCATATTTTCACATTCTTGGGTGGTGCCTTTATTTGCAAGATATAGCATATTTCCTGCTAATTTTATGGATATTTCAGTTAAATCTTTTGGACCTTTACCATTAAGGGTGTCTATAACTTCTTTAATTTCTAAAGAATTACCTATATTATTACCTAAAGGTATGTCCATATCAGTTATAAGAGCAACTGTTTTTCTTCCACAATTTTCTCCTATTGCTACCATTTTTTCTGCTAAACTTATAGAGTCATCTAAAGTTTTCATAAATGCACCACTACCTGTTTTTACATCTAATAATATACAGTCACTTCCTGCTGCTAGTTTTTTACTCATTATAGATGCAGCTATAAGAGGTATACTTTCTATAGTTGCTGTAACATCTCTTAATGCATAAAGTTTTTTATCTGCTGGAGCCAGATTTCCTGACTGACCTATTACGCTAATACCTGTTTTATTTACAATATCAAAAAATTCTTGTTGTGAAAAATTAGTTTTAAGCCCTGGTATAGCCTCCATTTTATCTACTGTACCACCAGTATGCCCTAAGCCTCTACCAGACATTTTAGCCACTTTAACACCATAATAAGCCACAACTGGTGCTATTATCAATGTAGTTTTATCTCCTACACCACCTGTTGAGTGTTTATCTACTTTTACGCCATCTATTGAAGATAAATCAACCATATCGCCAGAGTGAGCCATAGCATTTGTCATAGTAGATATTTCTCTATCATTCATACCATTAAAAAATATAGCCATAAGCATAGCAGCCATTTGATAATCTGGTATATCTCCACTTACATAATTTTCTATCATATAATTTATTTCTTCATCTGTAAGCTCTTCTTTGTTTCTTTTTTTATAAATAAGGTCATATATTCTCATTTTTATACCTCCTATCTAGAACCTTTGTCATAAGGTATACCCTCTGCTCTAGGTGCTTGAGAGTTTTTAGATAAAAATGTCAATGCTATTAATGTTATAAGATATGGTAACATTTTATAAACTTCATTTGATATAGGTAAAGTATTTATAAATGGTATAGTAGAATGGGCACTAGATAATGTTTTCATAATACCAAAGAAAAATGCTGCAATAAATATTCGAGGAGTTCTCCATTGACCAAATATTAAAACTGCTAATGCAAGAAATCCGTATCCAGCAACACTAGCATTAAAGTTTGTAGACGTTGGTACAATAAATACAACACCTCCAATACCTGCTAACACACCAGATATTATAACCCCTGCATATCTTATTTTATAAACATTAATACCAACTGAATCTGCAGCTTGAGGGTGCTCACCACAAGCTCTTAATCTAAGTCCAAATTTTGTTTTGTTAATTACTATATAAGAAATAATAAATATTAAAATACCTAAATAAGTAGTTATATATACATTTTTAAAGAATAAATCGCCTATAACTGGTATAGAACTTAAAACAGGAACTTCTTTAATAAAAAATGTATTTGTAAAAGCTATTTGTTGTGTTGTTTGTACCATTCTTGCGACAAATATTGCAAAAGCTGGTGCAAATAAATTAAGAGCAGTACCACTTATTGTTTGGTCTGCACGAAGGTTAATAGATGCAAAGGCGTGTAAAAGAGAAAATATAGCACCTGTAACACCAGCAACTATTAATGAAAGTAATAATAGTCCTTGTCCAGACATAACATCTTCAAATTGGTTTATAAATAATATACCAGCAAAGGCTCCCATTATCATTATACCTTCTAAGGCAATATTTATAACACCACTTCGTTCAGAAAACATACCTCCTATGGCTACTATTAAAAGAGGGATAGCAAAGGACATAGTTTGTTGTACTATAAAATAAATTATATCCATTAATTTTTCTCCCCTTTCTTAGATTTTTTTATAAATTTAGATATAAGGTTTTTAAATAACAGTGAGAATGCACCGAAGTATATAATAGATGCTACAATCATATCTATAATTTCTGGAGCATATCCGTGAAGTTGAAGATTTGTGCCACCAACTTCTATATGCGCAATAAATAAACCAGCTAAAAGTACTCCTATTGGATTTGATTGTCCAAATAATGCAACAGATATACCGCTAAATCCTTCTGGTGCAATAATATCTAATACTTGTATATACTTACCAGCACCATAAAGATACATTAATCCTCCGCCTATACCAGATAATAAACCAGCTATAACCATAGCTAATATAATGTTTTTCTTTTCGTTTATACCTGCATATTTACTAGCAAATCTATTTTGACCACAAGCCTTTAGTTCATATCCTATTGTAGTTTTTTCAAGTAATATATAAGTTAATATAACAAAAACAATAGCAATTATAATAGAATAATTAATATCAGTACCTGGTATACCTATTTGAGGTATAATTGCACTAGTTTCAACATCTAAAGATTGGTTTCTAAGTTGGTCAAAAACATTTTTTACTACTAATATATTAACTAAATATGTCCCTATATAGTTAGTCATAATTGAAGCAATAACCTCATTAACATTTGCAAAAGCCTTTAATATTCCAGGTATGGCCCCCCATAAAGCACCTGCTATACCTGCACCTATTAAAGCCACAATCCAATGTACACTATCTGGTAAAAATGTCCATCTAACTCCAATATGTACAGCAGCATATGCTCCTATAATAAACTGCCCTGATGCACCTATATTAAAAAGTCCAGTTTTAAATGCAAAAGCAATTGAAAGACCTGTCATAATAATAGGCGTTGCAAAATATATAAGCCTAGATACTCCTGTCAACCCGTCTGTAAATCCGCCTTTTAATATAGTTATAAAACCATTAACTGCCTCTGTTGGTTCACTTACAAAAAGTACTATAAATGCAAATACAAATCCAGCTAATATGGCAAATAAAGAGGACGAAAAACTCATAAGTCCTTTATAATTTTTTTGTTTTTTTACTTTTTTATCCATTTTTCACACTCCTTTTTGTACCAGCCATATATAATCCAAGTTCTTGTATAGTAACATCTTTTGGATTTACATCTGCTACTATTTCTCCTTCATACATAACTAATATTCTGTCGCTAAGATTCATAACTTCGTCAAGTTCTAATGAAACTAATAAAACTGCCTTACCTTTATCTCTTTGTTCTACTATTTGTCTGTGTATATACTCTATCGCTCCAACGTCAAGACCTCTAACTGGTTGTACAGCTATTACTAATTCAGGGTCACGGTCTAGCTCTCTTGCTATAATAGCTTTTTGTTGGTTACCTCCAGACATACCTCTAGTGATAGAGTTTTCACCTTGTCCACTTCTTATGTCAAATTTTTCTATAAGATATTTAGCATAAGATTTTATTTCATCAAATTTTAAAAATCCAAATTTTTGAAATCTTTTAGTAAAATATGACTGTAAAACAAGATTTTCTTGTAAAGTATAGTCTAATACAAGTCCATATTTATGCCTATCTTCTGGTATGTGAGCAAATCCATTTATACATTTTTTTCTAATACTTTGTTTAGTCACATCTTTATCTTTTAATTTGACTTTGCCACTTTCTAAATTCATAAGACCTGTTATACCATATACAAGTTCAGATTGTCCATTTCCATCTATACCAGCTATACAAACTATTTCTCCACTTCTAACCTGAAAAGATACGTTTTTTACAATTTGTTTACCTGTTTCTTTAGATTTTACACATAGATTTTCTACTTTTAATACAGTATCTCCTATTTTTGCTGGTTGTTTTTCTACATTTAAGTTTATTTTTCTACCAACCATCATTTCAGACATTTCTTCTTTAGACGTAGTAGCCACATTTACTGTTCCTATATATTTACCCTTTCTAATAACACTGCATCTATTAGCAACTGCTTTTATTTCATTTAATTTGTGTGTAATAAATATAATAGATTTTCCCTCTGCTACAAGGTTTTTCATAGTAGACATAAGTTCATCTATTTCTTGAGGAGTTAAAACTGCTGTAGGTTCATCAAATATTAATATATCGTTGTCGCAATATAACATTTTTAATATTTCTACTCTTTGTTGCATACCAACTGTTATATCTGATATATAAGAATCTAAATTTATTTGAAACTTGTATTTTTCTACTAATTGTTCAACTTTTTTTCTAGCATCTTTCATTTTCAAAAATCCAGCAGACGTAGTTTCTCTTCCCAGAACAATACTTTCTAAAACAGTAAAATTATGAACAAGTTTAAAATGTTGATGTACCATACCTATGCCTAAATCATTGGCATCATTAGGATTGTTTATTTTTACTTCTTTTCCATTAATTTTTATAGTACCTTTCTCTGGTTGATATAGCCCAAATAAAACACTCATAAGAGTAGATTTACCTGCACCATTTTCTCCTAAGAGAGCGTGTATCTCTCCTTTTTTTACTTTTAAGGTAATGTCATCATTAGCCTTAAAGTTTCCAAACTCTTTTGTAATATTGTTCATTTCTATTACATAAGACAACTTACTCACCTCCTAAGTACTATTTTATAAATCATCTTTTGTAAAAGCAAAAGGTAATATTTCATCTAAAGTATATTCTTTATAGTCATCTTCACTTTTACCTAAAATAACTTTAAAGTTTTTTATATTACAAAACTCGGCCATAACTTGTCTACATACTCCACAAGGGGCACAATACTCTCTTTCTTCTTGTTTTGCACCTTTAGGACTACCAACAATAGCAATAGCTTCAAATTCTGTTTCACCTTCAGATACTGCCTTAAAAAATGCAGTTCTTTCAGCACAATTAGTTGGTGAGAGTGCTGCATTTTCTATATTACACCCAGTATATATTTTACCACTTTTTGTAAGTAATGCTGCTCCAACTTGAAAATTAGAATATGGAGAATATGAATAAGTTTGAGCTTCTAATGCTTTTTTAATTAATTCTTTCATAGTGTATAACCTTTCTTATTACTTAATTATATCGTTTAAAAAACTAGTTCCATCTATATTACCATCTAAATCAAATATATCTAATATTGTTTTAGCAATATCTGCAAATGTATGTCTTGTTCCCAATGATACATTTTCTTTTATATTTTTACCATAAACTAATAATGGTACATTTTCTCTAGAATGGTCTGTTCCTTTATATCCAGGGTCACAACCGTGGTCAGCTGTTATAATAAGGATATCATCATCTTTCATATTTTTCATAAAAGTTCCTAATTGTTTATCAAAAGTAGTCGCAGCTTTTGCATATCCATCTATATCATTTCTGTGACCATAAACCATATCAAAATCTACTAAATTTATAAAAGCAAGTCCATTAAAATCTTTTTGTTGTAAATTAATAGTTTTTTCCATACCATCTACATTATTTACTATACTAGTTGTTTCTTTAATGCCCTTACCAGCAAATATATCGTATATTTTCCCTATACCAATGGTATCTAAACCAGCTTTTTCTAAATAGTCTAACATAGTGTCTTTAGGTGGTAATAAAGAATAGTCGTGTCTTCGTGGAGTTCTTGTAAAAGGATATTCACCTTCAAAAGGACGAGCTATAACTCTCCCTACTCCATCTTTACCTGTCAAAATATCTCTTGCTATATGACAATATTCATATAATGTTTCAATAGGTACAATATCTTCGTGTGCAGCTATTTGAAAAACACTATCTGC
>CALWOZ010000067.1 GCA_944383305.1 uncultured Clostridia bacterium
TTTTTTATTTCTCTTTAATTTTTTTGTAGCTACAAATCTAATTTTCTTTTTTTCACTATTACAACATTCAACTTGTTTTATACTTTTTGTAGCTACAAAAAAAAGGAGCTAAAATCTCGCTCCTTTAGTATTTTCAACTCTCTTATTCTCATATCTTTTTTATCCCTAATTTCTATTATATTAAATTTTTGTGTCAAATTAAAGTCTTTTTTGTAAACATTTACTATGATATTATTTTAGTATATTATTATCTATAAATTTAGTACAAGGAGGATTCAAATATGAATTTATTATTATCAGTATTAACAATTTTACCAGTATTTTTAGGAGTAGTTTATTTTATATTTGAATTCTCTAATATGCCACAAGATTTTATTTCTTATGATGATTTTTAATGTACAAGTTATACATGAATTTTAAAATTAAAGGAGATGATTTCAATGAAAAAACTATTTAAAACAATTGCTTTAGCTTTAACTTTTGCTTTAAGTATAATGCTCATTAATCCTATGGTAGAAATAAAAGCAATAACCAAAGATAATGATATGAGTGAAGTAATTATCCATGAAGATGATAAAAAAACTATTATAGCTCTTGTAAATAACGAACAAAAAGAATCTTATATAAATGATATTTTAAAAGATTGCAAATTTAAAGAAGAAGAATTAAATAAAACTAATTTAAATTCAAAATTACCAGCCGGACAAATAATTGGGCAAAGGTTTATGTATAAAAGCGATATTCAAAAAACCGTAGATAAATATGCTGGATATGGAACTTTCGCAAAACTACTTTCAAATCCAATAACCGATGCTACCGTTGGAGCTATCGTTGCGGCTGCCAAATTAGGTAACATATGGGCTTTTGCCGCAACTGCATTAACATGGTCAGTAGGCGATTTAATGAACAGACAACAAAGCTGGTGGAACGAATCTTTACTTCGAATTCTTCAAGGTAAAATTAGATGCGTACGTGTAACCCATATAAGAAATACAACTAGCGATTATCCTGTCGCATACTTGATAATTGAAAGGATATAAATTATATGACTTTAAAAACTGAAAAAAAAACATATATAATTAGATTTATCGGATACTTTTTATTATTAATACTAGCTATAGATATAATTTTTTTTAAACATTCATATATTTCTAAAACATTTTTAGGAAATGGATTATCTGCTGGAATTGCAGTTATAATGTCTCAATATAAAGTTAATTATAAAGAAAAAACATTAAAAGAAACTTTATTAATAATAATATCAATATTACTCATAAGCTTAACTTTATATTATTTCTGGTACAAATAGAGTAGGTTAAACCTACTCTATTTCAATTTCATATATTAATTTTTTATTTATCTTTTGTTTTTCTTTTTCTGTTAATTCTATACACTTAGTATTTTCATACTCATTCTTATACCAATTATAATAAAGCTTATAAACATACTCTATATCATTCTGTTTCTTGTAACAATCTAGTTCTCCTAGCTTGTACATTTTATGAGCTTCTTTAAACAACCCACTAAATACTAATACTTGTTTTCCTTTTAATGATTTATAAAATGTTTCAAATACTGGTCTTGATACTAGATAATCGCAATCTTTAGCTGAATATTTTGCTAACTCATAAACTTCTTTCAAGTTATTGCTTCTTGATTTCCTTACATCAACTTGTGTTATTGATTTATCTCCCGTAGCCTCTTGCCATAATTCAAGTAAAACAACTACTTCTGCGTGGTTAACAGTAAATTAACTAATATATCGAAAGGAAATTGTAATGAAAAATATAACAAATCAATTAGTTTCACTAAAATTTGAACCAATTTTTATAATTATATTAATTATAATCATAATTTTAATAACAACATTTTTGATTGTTAAGAAAAAATCAAAAAAATAAAAAAAGACAGAATAGATCTCAAGAAATAGAATTTTACCTTTCAAAGTTAAAATTTATCCATAAAGATAAATAAAACTGGAAGTTTAGCTTCCAGTTTTATTTATAATTTCCTGAGTTAATATTTTTTATTATTACAAACATATTACAAATAAACACTATAAATATAATCGAAATTGTATAATCAATAAATAATGTACTTTTAAAAATTCTTATTATAGAAAAAATAATAAAAATAATACCAAATACAAATGCAATAAAACTTAACTCTCCCTCTAATTTACTTCTATTAATAGCATATTTAATCTTTTTATAAGTATTTCCAAATATCATTAAAAATAATTTTTTCTTAAATTTAATTAAATAAAATGAAATTAATAAATAAATACCGAAACAAAATAAAAAAATACTCTCCCACATCATTTTAAATATTCTCCTTTATAATTAAATAAATTTATCCTTTTATACAAAAATTTATTTAATTATCTCATAAATAAAAAGCATTATCAATAATTTATCTCTTTCTCTTAGGGAACCTGCATAGGTTCCCTCTGCTAACGCATTCACCCTCCAAGCCTACCGCCTTACATATTAACTTACTCATTTCGTTTCACTACATTCCGTTAGTTAATATTCCAGTTGGTATTCCCAAAACAACAGAATCCTTGCAAATCAGTGCCGAAGGCGTATAATACAAGGGCAACTGAGGGAGCCAAATGGACGCAGTTATTCCCTTACTAATAGACATAAAAATAATTATGACTATCAGTAAGGAAATAACTACATACATACTAAGACTAAAAAATTATAATACAAGGTATAACCTCGGTCGCCTTTATTATCTGCACCTTATCTGTTACGTGTATTTACACCCACAAGCTTTCTACATTACGGTTCTATCCTAATGCTTACGAAATATCTGCTCATGGTTCCCGAGCACCTATGCTCCTAGAACTCCCACACCTGACCTTTACGTTGTCACCACGCTCAATCCCGTACACCCAAAGATAAGGACTAGGTATATTGTACGGAGGCTCACTTTCTGCATTGGCTGAACTCACCCCATATATCTCTTTTGAAATATATATCTTTATAGTCTTCGCAAGACTCCCTCCTAAATTACTGTTATCTCAACATAATCTATTCTAGGCTCCCAACTTTAAGTAATAGGGCAACTGCTAATATTCTTGTTATTAGCTACTTTCTAATAGGAACTTGTCCTTTTGTTTTAAATAAAAAAGCCTTTCATGTAAGGTATTACCATACATAAAAGGCTTGAAATTTCTTCTTTAATCATTTATACTTTATTCATAATCGAATAAGTGATTTAAAAGTAGCTTTCGTGCTTGGTTTTATGTGTGAGATATAACCTTGACTTAGTTACTTTTCCGAAGTTCTTTTCATAACGACTTTTTAAGTGTTGGTAGCACTTACTAAGATTGGCTTATCTGCTAAGTTGGTAGCTTAGTTGATAAGAGTTTGAAGGAACTTTTTTATTTAATTTTAATTAAATTTTACTTGCATTATTTACATAATGCAAGTTTTTTTTATTATTTTTACATTATTTTTAAAATTAATCTCTATAGTATTAAAAATAATATATAAATCCAAATTCATCTAAGATATAATTATATTATGTCTTAATAGGAGGATTAAAGATGTTTTTAGAAAATAAATCAAACAAGATAATTAAAGGTATTTTTATAGGTGGAATAGTTTATATTTTGGGATGTGTACTAATATCTTTAGCCACACTTTCAACTATGACTTCTGAAATTGGGTACTACATTTCAGTTGGAATTTTGTATTTAGGAAGTCTTTGCAAGCCTATAGGAACAATAGTCATTTTTAAATTTTTTTGTGACATATTATATAAATTATTAAAAGCACTTGATAAATATAATAATAATTAATCTTCAGATAAATTATTTTAATAAATAAATTTAATAAATAAATTTACAAAAAAATTTCATTATATATTTTACCATATCAATTTAATTATTTCGCTAAAGATTGTTTTTGCGAAATAGAAAAATCCAACGGTTTTAAGCCATTTGTAAGGGGTAAAATGATAAAAAATTCCCCCTTTTAGTTTAGTATTTGTAAATAAAATAAAAAAAAGAGAAATTTCGTGTTGAAACACACAAAATTTCTCTTTTTCTATTACTCTATTTTACTACTTACTGCTCTTTATTTTCATAGCAGTAAAAAAATACTCTACGTTATTATGACACCACTTTATAGAGTTCATAAATTAATTTATAAACATAATTACTATATATTCTCTACACACCTTATCCCCTATACTTTCTCAAACACTGAAATTATTATATAATATTATAGTATTATGTAATATCAGGAGAAAATTAACTATGAAAAAATATGAATATAAATTTATAGAAATTCCAAAACTTAAAGGGTTAAAAGTAAAATCAGGAGATACTTTTGAAGAATGTAAAAAGGTTATTATTTCAGAAGCTGAACAAGGGTGGCAATTCAAACAAATTATAATGCCTTTTAATGAACAAACAGGAATATATGTTCCTAATTGCTATCAAATCATTTTCGAAAGAGAGCTTTAAATTGAATTATTTAAGTTAAAAATTCAATTTTATTTGTAGCTACAAAAAAGGAGCTTATAGCTCCTTTAATCCTCATATTCTCTCATCTATTTAACTGCTTTTAACTTTGCAATATCCTTATAATTATTAGCAGTAACTAATTCAACAGTTGATAAATCTTCTCTTATTCCATCAACTTTATTTAATATCTCACTTCTAAACTCTACTAAGTCAGCCGTTTGCTCTACTACTCCATCGAGTTTCTTTTCAATTCCATCAACTTTCGATTCAAGCCTTTTTAAAATTTCTAATAGGGGTCTCATCCGGAAAATGCGGATTTCACACGTTAAGAGCATTTTCCCCGCTGATACCAACGGTTTGAGTGTATTTGAAAATTTTGTTAAATCAATACTTTTTATGCAGTTCGGCTTTGCTTACTATGATGAACCACATTTATTAACCCCAAAAAGTAAGTAAAATCAATAAAATTGCTATTAATAAATTTTATTTTTGAGTTCAATAACTGTTCCATACTTATTTGAACTCAAAATTTAATATTTTATAGTGTTTATTTTTAAATTAAACTTTAAAAATAAATAAAAATTACAATTTTTTATTTGTTTAAAATCGCTGCAACTATTGAAATAAGCCAGCTAATTTAGCTTAACGTGTGAAATCCGCATTTTCGGGATTCTACCCCTAATATTTCTTTTTCCATTAATAACAACTCCTTTAATTTTGCTCTTTAAGTTTTAATTCACTTTTGATTATATCATAAAAGGACACCTTAAAGATGTCCTTTTAAAGCAAAGTTTCTTAATGGAAAATTTGCGAATTAAAACTTATATTAAGTATATCATTTATTTTAATAGTATTCTATCAAAAAATCATATTAATTTATAGATACAAAAATACTTTCATAACTTCTATTTTTCTTATTAATAAAGTAAAGAGCTATTATTAATCCTAAAACTCCTACTATCATAAATCCTATAAAAATACTTGTTGTTGCTGGAACATTTTTTAAAACAAATGGTGATATTATTGCTATAGTATTGTTTGTCATATGCATAACTACTGCTGGCCATAATGACCTTGTTTTATATGTTATATAACCAAACACTAATCCTAATAACGTAGCATATGTACCTTGAATTAAATTTCCATGAACTAAACCGAAAAATACCGCTTGAATAATTATTGTCCATATAATAGATATATTTTTATTTAATGTCTTAAAAATTACTCCTCTAAATATGAACTCTTCAGTAAATGGAGCTACTATACCTACTGTTAATAAAGAAACTAATACACTTCCTTCACTTAATGGTGCAACCATATTTTCCATTATTGAAAAATGTTCTTTAAATAATCCAGCTTCTTGAACTAAACTTAATGCCCCAACATTAAATAACCACGCACTTAATCCTAATCCTATTCCAATTGTAATATTTGATATAGTAGTTTTAACTATTTTTAACTCTTCTCTAACTTTCTTTTTTCTCACCTTATAAATTAATAAAAACACTAATACTGTTACTATTGATGAACCTAAAATAATATTATTAATTAATCCTTCAGCTTTATTAATAATTTCATCTATATTTGCTCCATTTGCAGTTATTTCGTTTATATTTTTTAATGCAATAATTATTCCAGCAACTATTGATACTGTTAGTTGAATTAAAATTGTTATAAATAAATATCCAACTGCTCCAAAAAAACTTTTTAATTTTCCTTGCATTATTCATCCCCTCTTTCTAGTAATTTTTATAATTAAATTTCACATAAAATTATATATTCTTTTTTCTTATTTGCTATAAAAGTACAAAGAATGAAGTTTTATCTTCTTTACAATCTTATTTTCTCATCTCTTTTACTATTTTTAACTTATATTAAATATATCCTTTCTTTAAACATCATTCTATAATTTTTACTAACAGTAATAATAACCAATCTTACCTCTGTTTTATTTTTCATAAATTCATTCCATATGATTTATTTTTTTCTTTTTCAATATTTATATTTTCTTTTTCAATTTCTTTTTCTACTTTAAAAAATTCAGTTTGAAACTCTTTGCTCATGCTCCTAAGAATTTCATTAACTTTATTTATTTCAGAACCCAGTCTTTTATTTTCTTTTTCCAAAGATTTTAATTCATATCTAAAATCATTATAATCCTCAGCCCTACATCTCCTAGACTCCTGTAATTCACTTTTATAATATTGTTTTTCTTCTTTTAAATTCTCTAACTGATGTAATACAGTAGCATATAAATTGTGCTGGGTATATGCTTTTAAAGCACTTTCTTTCAATCTTTCAAAGTCTACTTTGCTTATTTTAATTTTATCTGAAGAAAACATAACAGGCTCAAACGCTATTTCTTGTATTTGATACATAGCAAGACTATTTTTACTTAAAATCTTAGTTGCATTGTCATATTCTATTGTCTTTTCATTTAGTTCTACTTCTAATTGCTCTATTTTCCTCTCTAATTTATTTTTATAATCTTCAACAAAATTTATATCCTTACATCTATTTTCGTACTCTCTATCAAGCTCTTTTTTTAGTTCCTTAGTATCTTTATGTTTTCTTTTTGAATTTTTAATACCTCTTTGAATATCAAAGCCAAGATTTTTTAAGTATGCAGGTAATTGATCTTGTACCTCCCTTAAAAATTTTCTATCTATCAATTTCTTAGCTGAAAGTGAATTATCGATTATTGGAACAAAACCAACATGCATATGAGGTGTAGTTTCATCAAGATGAACATTAGCAGATATAATAAATTCCTCACCAATTTTATTTTTTAAATAATCTAAAGCTCCCTTAAAAAATTCTTTTTGACTATCTTCAGTTATTTTTTCAAAAAAAGCACTATCTGAAGATATAATACACTCACAATAAACAGTTGCATCTTTTCTTATCGCTCTCTGAGACGCTCTATTTGCCTCTATAATCGTTTTTATCTTCTTAGTATAATTTATATTGGCTTTATTAATTAAATCGTAATTTAAGGGCGTTCTCGCTTTATCTATGTCATTATTAGTATAATTTTCATTTTCTCTTTGATTATGTTTTTGTAAACCAAAAACATTTCCTGCTTTATATTTACCAAAATGGCATACCATATAACTCATTTTTATCTCTCCTTTTAATACTTACATAAAAGATTTGCATACTTACCCTATGTGAGAAACCTCCACAAAGTATGTGCTTTTTATGTGTAAATGATGTGATAAACATGCACATAGGATATGACGAATATGCATATGGACAACTAAAAAATCGGCAAATCTTCCATGTAAAGTATAACACAATATACTTTACTAACGAAAGTTATCGTGCCAGGATTTCCTGGACCCAGGGCTTTGCCCTCGCTATCGCTTCACCCATAAACTTTTTATAAAAAGTTTAATCAAAAATTTTATATGTCTCCGACGGTACTCGGCGTATGCCAAGAAGTCGCACTCCTTTAGGGAGTGCAACTTCGTTGCTGCTCCAGTATCTAATTTCCATTCCATCAAGGTAGTATTTTAAAAATATTTCTTTCGGATCTGCTCGCAGCACTCAATAAATATTTTTAAAATCTCCACCTTGATTACATTCCAATTTTAATAATAAAACAAGGTTTTATCTTTCCAATTCAATAAAAAAATAATACCTTATTCCATTTCTCATTTTATCTGTTTTGTATTTGTCATGCATTACAATGTATTTCATACGTCATACATAAAATTTAAATCTATTTTTTATATATTTACATAAATTCATCTTATTTTCTTGCAAAACTCTTTTATTATCTACTACTCAATACTGGTAACTTCTTTGGTATATAATCAATATTTGTTACCACCAATATTACCACTACATTTTTTTATTTCTCTTTAATTTTTTTGTAGCTACAAATCTAATTTTCTTTTTTTCACTATTACAACATTCAACTTGTT
>CALWOZ010000068.1 GCA_944383305.1 uncultured Clostridia bacterium
GCTATATGACAATATTCATATAATGTTTCAATAGGTACAATATCTTCGTGTGCAGCTATTTGAAAAACACTATCTGCTGATGTATACACTATTAAAGCTCCTGTTTTCATATGTTCTTCACCATAATCTTTTATAACCTCAGTACCAGAATATGGCTTGTTACAAATAACTTCTCGTCCTGTTGCTTTTTTAAATTCATCTATAATATAGTCTGGAAATCCATTTGGATAAGTAGGCAATGGCTTATCAGATATAATACCAGCTATTTCCCAATGTCCTATTGTTGTATCTTTTCCCATAGAGGCTTCTTCTATTCTACCATATGCACCAATAGGTTTTTCTACACCTTGTTTATAATCTATTTTATCAATATTAAAAAGTCCTATATTAGCCATATTAGGTGTATCATATTCTTTAGATGATGTTATTGTTTTTAATGTATTACTCCCTTCATCACCAAAGTCTTTAGCATCTTTTGCTTCACCTATACCATAGCTATCTAAAACAATTAAAAAAACTCTTTTTGCTTTCATATAATAAACCTCCTTAAGATAAATCTAAAACTTAATTACTTAAATTTTATCATATTATTATAATTTTTGCAAATATTTGCCTAAAAAAATATATTTTTATTATATATTTAATATAATTTCAAAAGTCTTACTGTTAATTTTATACAATTAATCACTAAAGCCTGTATTATATATTAAGCAAAATATATAATACAGGCTAATTTATTAATACCCTGTAACTTGCTGATTTTTTAAAATTTGGCAAATAGAGCTAGTTCCTAATCTTGTAGCTCCAGCATTAATAAAATTTTTAGCATCTTCAATAGTTTTTATACCGCCTGCTGCTTTAATAGCTACATTTTTAGATACATTATCTTTCATAAGTTTTATATCTTCTAATGTTGCACCATTAGTTCCAAATCCAGTAGATGTTTTTATAAAATCTGCTTTTGCATTACTAACTGCTTTACAAAGTGCTATTTTTTCATCTTGTGTTAAATAGCAAGTTTCTATTATAACTTTTAAAATATGATTTCCAATAGCATTTTTTATTTGTCTAATTTCGTCTTCTATCTTATCAAATAAACCAGCCTTTGCATCTCCAATATTTATAACCATATCTATTTCTTTTGCACCATTTTGTATGGCATCTTTTGCTTCTTCTATTTTTATTTTTGTAGTATTATACCCTAATGGAAATCCTATAACTGTACAAACTGGTACTTCATCTTTTAAATATTCACTAGCTTGTTTAACATATGAAGGTGGTATACAAACAGATGCAACTTTCATCTCTTTGGCTTCATCACAAATTTTTTTAATATCTTCCCACGTAGCTAGGGGTTTTAAAAGAGTATGGTCTACTTTTTCTATAATGTTTTTCATATTTATTTCCTCCTATTTTATAATTCTTTTATAATATTAGAAACCCAAAGACAAAAATCTTCAGCTGCCTTTTTAGCAGTTTCTACTACTCTTTCATGAGAATGTTTAAATTTTTGTATACCTGTTGCCATATTAGTTATACAAGATATACCTAAAACTTTTAAACCTAAATAATTTGCAACTATCGTCTCTGGTACAGTAGACATACCTACTGCATCTGCTCCTAAAGTTTTAAATGCTCTTATCTCAGCTGCTGTTTCATAGTTAGGTCCAGTACAACCCATATACACACCTTCTCTATAGTCTATGTTAAGATTATTTGCTACTTTCTTAGCTTTATCTATTAAATCTAAAGAATATGGTTCTGACATATCTGGAAATCTAACACCAAAATTTTCATCATTTTTACCAATTAGTGGATTAGTGCCCATAAAATTAATAAAATCATTAATAATCATTAATGTTCCCGGTTTAAATGTTTCATTTATTCCACCACTAGCATTTGTTACTATAAGCTTTTCTATACCTAATTTTTTCATAACATAAATAGGATAAGTTACCTCTTTCATACTGTATCCTTCATAAAAGTGAAATCTCCCTTGCATAAGCAAAACTTCAATGTTGTTTATTTTACCAAAAACAAGCTTTCCAGTGTGTCCCTCTACTGTAGATAATGGAAAATTAGGTATATTTTCATACTCTATCTCCTCTTTATCTTCTACAAACTTAACTAAATCTCCAAGTCCTGATCCTAGTATAATAGCTATTTTAGGATTAAATTTTGTGTTGTTTTTTATATAGTTAGAAGTTTCAATAATATTATTAATCATTTGTATAACCCTCTTAATTAAAGTATTTTTATAGTATTTATATAAATAGAATATCACACATACCACTTTATGTAAAGTAACTTTATATAAATAAATTTATTATAATCTATTACTATTAATTTTATATATCTCCCTTAATTTAATATTTATATATTATTAATAAAAAATTTATAGAAATATTTTCATTTTTATAGTATACTGGTTATAATAATTTTTTAGTACGTTGTACTAAAAACGGTTATTCCTATTATTTTTCTTCAGTAACTTTGTAATTTTTAAAATTTCAATACTTTAAAAGAAAAATAACTTTATAATTTTTATAAAAAAATAAAACAATAATCTAATTATAAATAATAATTTGAAAGAAGGTGATATTATATCTGGTTCTACGTATGGAAATATTTTCAAAATCTCCACTTGGGGAGAATCTCACGGAAAGGCAATAGGTGTTGTTATAGATGGTTGTCCTGCTGGTGTTTGTATATGTGAAGCAGACATACAAAAAGAACTCAATAAAAGAAAACCTAATAAAAGTAAATATTCCACTAAAAGAAATGAAGATGACAATGTAGTAATAATGTCTGGTGTTTTTGATGGGAAAACAACAGGAACTCCTATTTCGCTAATGGTATTTAATAATGACCATATATCTAAAGACTATGACAATATTAAAGATATTTATCGTCCTTCACACGCAGATTTTACCTATGATAAAAAATATGGATTTAGAGATTATCGTGGTGGTGGTAGAGCTTCTGGACGTGAAACAATAGGACGAGTTTGTGCTGGTGCCATAGCTAAAAAGATACTATTAGATTTAGGAATAAATATTTTAGCTTATACTTCTTCTGTTGGTGATATAAAACTAAAAAATATAGACTTAGCCTATATAGATAAAAATCCTTTAAAAATCCCTTGTGAAGAAACTGCTAAAAAAGCAATGGAATATTTAGATATTCTTATAGAAGAACAAAACTCCATAGGAGGTACGGCATATTGTGAAATATCTGGTTTAAAGGCTGGTATAGGCGAACCTGTATTTGAAAAACTAGATGCTATGCTTTCTATGGCAATAATGTCTATAGGAGCCACAAAGGGAGTGGAGTTTGGCTTAGGATTTTTAGCTAGTGAAAAAAAGGCTTCAGAATACAATGACTGTTTTTATAGTGTTGATAATAAGGTGTTTAAAAAAACAAATAACTCAGGTGGTATTTTAGGAGGTATATCTGATGGCTCTAAAATAACTATGAATATAGCTTTTAAGCCTACTCCATCTATTTCTATACCACAAGATACAATAAACACATCATTAGAAAATAAGAACATTACAATAAAAGGTAGACACGACCCGTTTATAGTCCCACGAGCAATACCTATAATCGAGGCTATGGCGGCTATTACTTTATTAGATTATATATTAATAAACTTAACTAAAAAAATAGACTATATTAAATATGGCTATTTTAATTTTTAAATTTATATTAAGGAGAATTATTATGCAAAAATTAATATCAAAAGTAACAGATAGTGTAAATTTTTATATGGGACATTCACCTATCGAATTAATAGAAAAATATGGCAGCCCTTTGTATGTTTATAATGAAAAAATACTTCGTGAAAAAATGAGAGATATGAAAAATCTCGTATCTTATGAAAATTTTGCCGTAAACTACTCTGCAAAGGCAAATAGTAATTTAGCTATATTAGAAATAGCTAATGAAGAAGGTTTAAACATTGACGCTATGTCACCTGGAGAAATGTTTGTTGAGCTTAAAGCTGGATTTTCTCCAGAAAAAATTTTTTATATAAGTAATAATGTATCTAAAGAAGAAATGCAATATGCCATAGACCATAATATTACATTAAGTGTAGATTCTATTTCACAACTTGAGCAATTTGGACAATTAAATCCAGGTGGTAAAGTTGCTGCACGTTTTAATGGTGGCGTTGGTGCTGGACATCACGAAAAGGTTATTACAGCTGGTAAAAATACAAAATTTGGTATAGACCCTGATGAAATGGATTTATTTAAGGCTACATTAAAAAAATATAACTTACAATTAGTAGGTATAAATCAACATATAGGTTCTTTATTTATGGAACCAGATAAATATATTGAAGGTGTTTATGCTATTTTAGAAATAGCTAAACAATTTGAAAATTTAGAATTTATAGATTTAGGTGGCGGTTTTGGTATACCATATAATAAATTAGATGATACATATAAATCTTTAGATATTAAGGCTTTAGGTAAAAAATTAGATGAAATATTTGAAAGCTTTGCTAAAGAATATGGTAAAAGATTAAAATTTAAAGTTGAACCAGGTAGATATATAGCAGCCGAATGTGGTGTTTTACTTGGTACAGTACACGCTATTAAAAACAATGGTGCACAAAAATATGCTGGTACAGATATTGGATTTAACGTTTTAGCTAGACCTGTTATGTATGACTCTCACCACGATATAGAAGTTTATAGACCATCTAATGAAAAGTCTGAAAAAACAGAACCTATAACAGTAGTAGGTAATATTTGTGAAACTGGTGACATTATTGCTAAAAATAGAACTTTACCTACTCTTAAAGAGGGGGATATAATTGGTATTTTAGACGCTGGTGCTTATGGACACGTTATGAGCTCAAATTATAATAATAGATTACGCCCTGCAGAAATTTTAATTAGAGAAAATGGTGAAGCTGTTATGATTAGAAAAAGAGATACATTAGAAGATATTGTTAAAAATTTTATTTCTTTAAAATAACTTGTTTTGTTTATATTAGGGGGTATTGTATATGACGCCAAAGGAAATTTTTAATGAAATTAACGCTAAAAAGATTATTGAAAATTTAGAAAAAAGAAATATGCAAGGATTTTTTGTTAAAACAAAAGAAGAGGCTTTAAAGCTTGCTTTAGACATTATTCCTAATAAATCTACTATTTGTTGGGGTGGTTCTCAAAGTATTTTACAAATAGGATTAATAGATGCTTTGTATAATGGTGATTATACACTTTTTGATAGAGCTAAAGCAACAACTCAAGAAGAAATAGATACTATATATAGAAAAGCATTTTTTAGTGATTTTTATCTTGCAAGTGCTAATGCAATTACATTAGATGGTAAAATTATAAATATTGATGGTACTGGCAATAGAGTTGCTGCTATGATATACGGACCTAAAAATGTATTACTTATTGTAGGTTTAAATAAGGTGGCAAAAGACGAAATTTCAGCAGTTGATAGAGTTAGAAATTATGCCTCTCCTATGAATGCTATACGTTTAGATAAAAACACACCTTGTAAAATAAAAGGCAATTGTTATGACTGTATATCTAATGAAACTATTTGCTGTGTTACTACTATAACAAGATATAGTAAAGAAAAAAATAGAATAAAAGTTATTTTAGTAGAAGAAGAATTAGGATATTAATTTTTTGTATATTTTGTATATTTTATAGTTTTATTTTAAATTTTATTTATACTATTTACCAATTTAATTTTTTATAGTTTAAATATATAATTAATTACGATAATATTATACTTTTTTGGAGGAAATTATATGAATATTTGGCACGATATTAATTCAGATAGAATTAAGCCACAAGATTTTGTATGCGTTATAGAAATATCTAAAGGTAGCAAAAAAAAATATGAATTAGATAAAGAAACAGGGCTTATTATTTTAGATAGAATTTTACATTCAGCTGTTCATTACCCTGCTAACTACGGATTTATACCTAAAACTTATGGAGATGATAAAGACCCTTTAGACGTTCTTTTATTATGTTCTGAGACTATTGACCCTTTAACTCTTGTTAGAGCTTATCCAATAGGCGTTATGTATATGGTAGATAATGGTGAAAGTGATGAAAAAATTATAGCTATACCTTATGATGACCCTATATATAATTCTTATAAAGATATATCCGAACTTCCACAACATATATTTGATGAAATGAAACACTTCTTTGCTACCTATAAAGACCTTGAAAATAAAAAAGCTACTGTTGAAAAATTTGGTAACGCACAAGAAGCTATTAAAATAATAGAAACTTGTATAAAAAATTATAATGATAATTTTTAATATCTAATGTTAAAGTAAATATATTAGATAAATATAAAATTCAAAATTTATAGTAAAAAAATAAGGGAAAAATAAAATTTTATTTTTCCCTTATTTTTTTACTATAATTAAGCTATGACTTTATTATTTAAAAAATATTCTTTGTTAAATTTAATAATATTTTAAATCTAAATTTATTTTACATTTTGTTGAATCCAGTTTTCAATATGGTCAGCAATGTCAGCATTGTTTAAATCTTGGAATATAAAATGGTCATTACCTGTAATGCCTTCTTTAGGAAGGTCTATAACTGTACAATTACCTCCTTGTTCAGTATATGCTTGTGCAAAATCATAACAAGTTTGACGCATTGCTTGCCACATACCAGTTGCCTGAATAGCTGGGTCTCCATTATCAATATAATCACCGAAATAGAAAGTAACTGGTATATTTTTTTCAATAACTGCCTTATAATCCTCTGTGTCAACCGCTGGTGCTCCACCTGGCTCTATTGCTATAATTGCTGCTATATGGTCTGTATATTGTACAGCTGTCCATCCTGGTCCACCACCTTGTGAATGAGTTACTAAAATTGAATTTTTGCCTGTTTTGTTGTATACTTCGTCAATTGTTGCTGCTAATGCTTTTGCTACAGTTTCATTATCAAAATCTGATCCCATATCTGATGTCATTCCTGTATCTGGAGTCATTTGACGGAAAAATTGGTCAATTGATTTATCATCATTTGGGAATTGAGAACCTTCATTTGTAATAGATTGTCCATTTTCCCAACGACCAATTCTAAATTGTGTATACCAACGTTGGTCTAATGTTTTTGTGCTAATATCACCACTAACAGAAGTCATACCTGCTTCTCCTCGTCTTGGTTGGTCAACAAGAAATACACTATGGCCTTTTCTTAAAAACATATCAGACCAACCCTCACGTCCGTCTGGTGTTGTCATCCAACCCATACGAGATTGACCATAACCGTGTAAGAACACCATTGGTAGTCCAGTTTCATTTTCTGGAATTTGGTAAAGAACATTAGCGTGATCCACGTGTGAAGTCTGACCAGCTCCACTTTCTTCCCACTGATTTTCAGGATCAAAAGTTTCCTCAGAAGTTAGTGTAATTCCACCAGCAGAAAATATACCCTGCTTTGCTATAACAAGAGAATCACTATTATTTGATGTGCTTGTACTATTTTCTACTGTACTTACATTTTCTGGCTGTGTACTAGTATTATTTGCTGTATTGCTGTCACAGCCAGTTACAAGAAGCATTCCAGTAGCAAGTAATATAGCCATTTTTGTAAACTTTTTCTTTTTCATATTTAACCTCATTTTTTCTATAAAATTATTTAATTTACTTTAATGTTTTTAGTCTTTATCAGTAGTCTATTATATATATTATGTATAATTAAATATAAACTTTTAGTATAAATAAAAAATAAAATCAAATTTTTATAGTTATTTTTAACTTTTTATTTATTAATTGCTTCTATATTATAAATAATTAACTTAATATTAATTAGAATAATAATTATAAATTAGATAAAAGTTATAATAACAATTAAAAGTTGCAACTTTTCTTATAAGGACAAACACCAATTAAAAATAGAAGTATAAATAATATTTATTATTTAATATACCTTAATTTTCTATTTATACACTTTAACTACAATTAAAATCAAAACCACCCGTTAAACGGGTGGTTTGCTCAAGCCCTATAAGGGCTTTTTTCTTGTTGTAAGCCTCTAAAG
>CALWOZ010000069.1 GCA_944383305.1 uncultured Clostridia bacterium
TGTAGAAGAAAAAATATAATATATACTGAACGTAACTTAAATGATGTAGCTATACTAATGAACCAGTACTGGCAAATAGCTATATCCAAAAATAAAGATATTATAAATATTATGCGTAATGTATTTAATAATATAAAAGATGAGTTAAATAGCATTATAGTACATAAAATAATTAAGGCTTTAATAAATAATAACTTTAATAATAAATATATTATTTATTAAAACAAAATATTTAATTTTTTATTAGACTAATAACCTTTACTATTTGAATTTTTTAAAAAATAAGGGTTTTTGGTCTTAAAAGTATGCCCATAAAAACTTTTTATTTAGTATTTTATTATAAAAGCTAATAAATTTATATAAAATTTATAATTTATTAGTCTTTTTTTGTTCTTTTCTTAAAATATTCTAATTTTATGTAAATTATAAAAAAATATTCTAATTTTATGTTTAATATAAAAAAAAAATATTCTAATTTTATGTAATAATAAATCAATTGTAATTCTTAGATTTCCAATATAAATTCTTTATTTTTGAATAATTATATATACCTAATTTTTTATATATATCTATTTCATACCTAATATTGTAAATCTTAAATTATTCTTTTAAATAAAAATTTTTGAAAATTTCCTCCCGCACTACCGTTTGGGGTTACGGACGTTTTAGCACCTTTTTATAAAAAGCTTTTCTAAAACGTCCGTGTATATATAATTATTTTTTTATTATATTAACTGAACAACAATAACGGTTACTCATTTTATGAGTAAACGGATATTGTTGATTTTTATACTATTTTATATTATAATAATCTTTTAAATTACTTATTTATCTTATACCATAAATGTTTTTATATCTTTAAATTTGGTTGCAATATAATTTAAACGTATGTCTATTGCTGGTTTATTTTATAAGTTTAAAGATACATTAAATTTAATATTTTATATTAAATGTACTTAGTAATCTTTTTTGAAAGGTACTGTAATTTTAATATCATAAAATTATATTAATGAACAAAATTATAATTCCTAGAACCATAACTAGATTTATTAGTTAATTGTATTTATACAATAATTAATAATAATTAAAAGTGGGTATATTTATTTTTTCTTAACTATTGGGATTTTTAAATAAATATCCTTGTTTTTTATTTAGGGGGAATTTTGAGCAAATATTTTTGTTAAAAATGTTTGGCAAAATTTCGCAACCCAAACGGTAGTGCGGGCAGAAATTTTCAACATACTTGAAAGGGGGTTCTATTTTGTCGAGACATAATAAAATTAGCCTTATTGGTCAAGTTAAAAATTCTTTAGATGATAAACTTAAAATTGGGTATTCTAAACACCAAGATAAAAAACTTGGTATTACTAATAATTATATTTATAGTTGGTCTACTTATAAAACTTACTTAAAACATTGTTGTTATTTTGTTAAATGGTGTAAATTAAATTATAAATGTAAAACTTTAGATGATTGTAAGCCTTATATTAATGAATATCTTAAGACTAGATTTAATTTATCTGCTTATACTATTAAACTAGAAGCTTGTGCTTTAGCTAAATTATATAGTTGTTCTTCTAATGATTTCATTACTACACCTAAACGTCTTAGAGGTAATATAAAACGTTCCAGAAGTTATGCTAAACGTGATGAATTATTTTCTGAAGAAATACATAAAGATTTTATTGATTTTTGTAAATCTACTGGTTTAAGACGTAAAGAAATTACTTCTTTAAAAGGCAATCAACTTATATTTAAAAATGATAATTATTATATTGGTGTCATTGGTAAAGGTGGGCGTTACCGTGAATTATTGGTTATTGGTAATGTTGATTTAGTTGTTAATTTAATGAAAAACGCAAAAAATAATAAAGTTTTTAAATCTATTTCTACTAATGCAGACATACATAGTTACAGAGCAGATTATTGTAATTCTCTTTATAATATGTTTGCCAGGGATTTAAAAACTTTACCTAAAAGTGAAATTTATTGTTGTCGTAATGAATTAGCTGGTGTTTGGTATGATAAACAAGCTATGTTAATTGCTAGTCGCAATCTTGGCCATAATCGTATTTCTGTTATTGCTGAACATTATTTACGTGCTTAATTTATTCTAAATATGAGGTTTATTTTATGAATACTAATAAAAATTATAAAGATACTGTTTTTGTTAAATTATTTTCTAATAAATTAGAATTACTTAATTTATATAATGCTATTGAGAATACTAATTATTCTATTGATAATGCTAAACTAATTTGGATTCAAGAAGTCTTTCAACAAGGTATATTAAAACAAATTGAAATGCTAAAAGAATTTAATGTTAGCAGAGAAGATATTATTACTCGTATTAAAAAAGACTATAATCTTACCACTGAAGGAATAGAAAAATTGTTATAGTCTTTAAGGGGGAATTTATATAAATATAAATATTAATATTAATAAAATTCCTATAAATAGATTTATGGGAGTTTATAAAGAAGTTAAAGATACTAAAAATAGTTTTTCTCATTATGCTGTTTCTTTATCACAGTTTGGTCAATTAGACGATTATATAGTTAATTTAGAAAATGAAATAATTGTTTTAAATGAGAGTATTAAATCTTTAAATGATAAACATACAATTAATTTAGATACATTAAAAAAAGATTATAACTATAAACTTAAAGAATCACAAAATACATATAATAAACAAATTTTAGATTTAAAAACTACAATAGAAGAATATACACAAGAATTAAAAAAACTAAATAGTTTAAATAATAATTTACTTCGTATTTCTAAAGAAAGAGCTAACCAGGAAAGGAATTTACGTCCTAAAAAAGCTCATAGTGGCTTTGTTATACTTAATAGACAGAGTTTATACTATAAGTTATATTC
Source organism: uncultured Clostridia bacterium (assembly GCA_944383305.1). GTDB lineage: Bacteria > Bacillota > Clostridia > Lachnospirales > CAG-274 > Tyzzerella. The sequence continues at coordinate 2,881 of CALWOZ010000069.1, forward strand.
TAATGTTAAATCTAATTATAAGAATAATCAAGTTAATTACATTGAATTTCCTTGTTTTAAAATAAAAATACAAACGCCTTTTCATTCTTCTATTAGTTTTGATTTAATTGAAGATGAAATAAAATCTAGTTTTTTAAAATTTATAAAAGATTTGGGCATTGGTATTTGTTATAAATACGATTATATTATTTCTCAGCCTATTTCTAAAATTAAAGATATTATTTTTAATAATGAATATGATAATTTTATCTTTAAATGCTCTTATACTGCTAATTTTAAGTCTAATTTTTGGGATATTGAGGTTTTTACTAAAAAAGATATTAGTTTAATATAAGAATAATTAAAATTTATATATATTTTATTAATTATTATTTTAATAAAATAATAATTAATAAAAAAGTAAATAATGATATAATTATAAAAATTATATCATTATTTACTTTTTTTATTTAGTTTAAATATTTTAATAATAAAAATATTATGAACCTAATTTTTAAATATCATATAAGATTTAAAATATTTGTATAATTATTATGATAATTTAATTACTTTAAAAATTTTTAGATTTTTATTATTTTATTAATTCTTATTATTAGAATAAATGATAATATAGCAAATAAATAGAACATTATATTATAACTTAAAATTATATTATTTTTTTCAATCAAATATGATGTTAATAATAATATTAATGATGAAAAAATATTTTGAATAGTTCCTATAAACGAAGTATATGTGCTAATATTTTCTTCAGGACAATTTTTTCTAAATATTAATAGTATATATTTTAGATAAGTATAAAATAATAATATAACTATTGGAAATAAAAAAAAGAAATAAAATTTATTTGTAAAAAATCCTATAAAAGTAAATGATATAGGAATTGATATAATTATTATTAAGTAATTTTTCAAGTTATTATTTAATCTATTAAATATATAATTTGAAATAATATTACATAGTTGAAAAATAATATATGCAATTCCAAAATATTGAATAGGAACAGCTTTTTCTTTATATAAAATTTGCCAAAATTGGAAAAATGGTTGTAAAAATAATACTGTAATAAGAGAAATTAAAATAATTAAAAAAAGTTTTTTATCATTAATAAAATTTAAAACAATATTTTTAGTTTGTATTATCATAGGTGATTTATTATTTGTATTATTATTATTATTATTACTATTACTATTATTGTCAACTTTAAAGAATAAAATAATTACTAAAGATAATATAAATAATACCAAAGATAAGATATACATCTTATTATTTATATTTTTATATATTATACTACCTATACCCGCACCTATTATTGAGGAAATACTAGAACAATATTGTTCTAATATAGAAAATTCTTTCATATCAAGATTTGATTTTCTAACTTGTATAATAACTTCACTGTCTAATGTTCCAGATTTTAAAGCATTACTCAATCCATATAAGAAATAAGCAAATGAAATTATTAAGAAGTTAGTATTTATAGATATAATAAAATAACTTATAAAAATTAATATTATAGATATAATATAAATTCTCTTCCTTGAAAACCTATCACTAATTACTCCACTTGGAAATTCAAATAAAATAATTGATATCATATATATTATTTGAAGTAATGATATTTCAATAATAGAAAGTCCTATATTTAAAAAATATATTGTTAAAATAGAATGTGGTATAGTTCTTCCTAAATTCCAAATAAATTCAGATATCAAATATAATTTAAAATTTACTTTAAAATTTATCTTATTTGTAGTCATTTATGTATACCTCTAATAATTTAAATACATCCTTATTACCATTATCAATTGATATGTAAGAATAATAAAAATCTAAAAAATCTATTAGTTTATCTGGGAAGTAATTATTAGGCAATTTAATATCTAATTTATTAATTATTTCTCTACATATATTATTTGAAATTAAATCAATATTTTCTTTTATCATAATTTTTTCGAAGTTTTCTTTTATGTAAATTAACATATCTTCGGAAATATCTTCTAATCTTATAATACTAAATCTTCTTTTAAAAGCTTCGTCTTCTAATAATATTTTTGATTCAGATATAGTTGTTGCTCCAATACATATAATATCATTGTTACTTAAATATGGTTTTAAGATATTAGTAATAGACATTCCTCCAGTAGAATTTCCTAAGTCTATCAATGCGTGAATTTCATCAAAAAATAGTATTAATGAATTTTTTTTAGTATATTTAATCAAATCAACAACTTTTTGTTCGAAAATTCCTCGATATTCTGAACTAGAAATTAATTTTGCACTATCAACCCAAAAAATTTTTTTGTCTGGATATATGGTAGCAAATTGTCTTACTAGACTTGTTTTACCAGTACCTGGTTCTCCTAATATTAAAATGTTATTTTTAATTTTTTTATTTAATATAACATTCATTTTAAATAGTTCTTTCTCTCTTCCAGAAAAAATTAGACATTCATTATTAGGTAATAATATTTCACCTATATCCTGTAATAATTTGGGCAAATCATTATTATTTTCATTTTTTTCATATATATGATTAGAAATAGTATGACATTCATTTTTAATTTTTTCTATAAATAAATCAATATTTAATTTAAATAAGTCATAAAATTCATTAAATTTATCATCATATAATGTTTCACTTGTATCATAAAATTTAATAATTGAATATTTTAAACTTAATGTATTATCTTCAATATAATTTAATATTTCTTTAATATTTTTAAAATTATTCATAATTAACTATATCTACCGTCCAATCATTAGTATCTATATAGAATCTTTTATTTATTAAAGATGACTCTTTTGTTTCAGTAATTATTTTTAATATTTCAATAGCAGCGAATTGTGAAGCAAATGCATTATATGGATCACATACACAAGGTATAAAACTATCATTTATAGCATTAACTTCGCTATCATTATTTATTAAATTTTTATTGAATATTTCAGAAAAAGTTTTAGTTTTATTTGGAATTATATAAGGACCTATAAAAACTTTAGAATGTTCAAATGGACCATACAATAACCAAGGTATATTTAATTCTTTACATTTTTCATCTATTATATATTGTATTTCACCTCTTGGAGTATCAGCAGTTAATATCAATAAGTTTATATCGCTTATTTCATCTAAGAATGATAAATCTTCAATAGATTTTATATTTTTATTAAATGCTTTAATTTCTAAATTTGAATTATATCTTTTCAATTTATCACAGGCAACATTAATTTTTAATTTTCCGATATCATTTTCATCATATAAAATTTGTCTTGATGTATTACTAAGTTCTATTTTATCAAAATCTACTAGTATCATATTATTAACACCTATTGATGCTAGTGCAAGTGCTAAATGACTTCCTGTACCACCAACGCCTATTATTGCAACTTTGAAATTTGATATTTTCTTTTGTATTTCAACAGCTTGTGGGTATTCATATCCTGTAAGACTTGCAAAACTTTTTATTTGTCGATCATATTTTTCATATTCATATTTTGTAAGACCTGTATCAATTTGATGGTATTCTTTTAAAATATTATTTACACGCAAAAATTCAAAAATTTCTTTATAATGTTTTTCAGTTATATATATTTTTTTATTTATTTCTTCATAAGCTTGTTCATATGTTTTAGGATCACAAAAAATTTTCAACAAATTAGTTATTTCATTTTTACCTTCTTCAACTTCTATTGGATTACTATCAACAGCTGTAATAACTAATTTATTTTCAAATATAAGCAATGTTATCATATGATTTTTAACATATCTCATAAATTTTTATCCTTTCTAAATATAAATAAGATAAAACTAAAATTATAATCTGAATTTATATTATAATTTTAGCTTTATCTAGTTAATAATTTTAGTATTAATTTCTAAGGTGCTATAGTTATAATAGATGTTCTATCTCTAAGCTTTTTAATGTCTGCAATAAGTTTTAATTTAACCATATATATTTCCCTCCTTGTAAAATAATAGATACATATTAATACATATTGATACATTCTAATATGTATTAATATGTATCTATTGTAGCATACATTTACAATAAATATCAATAGAAAGTTAAAAAATTTATAATTTTATAAAAAAATAACATTATGACTTGATTTTTATTAATATATATAGTATAATATTACCAATTTTAAATAGTTTTGATAAATGGAAAAAAAGTCCTTAAAATTTCTCAACCACGGCTAATGTTTGTAGAAAATATAAGAACTGACTTTTTTCACTTATAATATGTAAATATTATATATTAAAATCAAATTAAAGTCAATAACAATATTATTTAATTTTAGTATAATAAATATTATATTTGAAAATTAAGTATTCCTTTTATCAAATAAAATAAAATAAAATAAAAAAGGGGTGCTTTACATATGAAAAAAATAAAAGATGAATTAGTAAAAAAAATATATAAATCAAACTTAACTCAAGATGAGTTATTATTCTTATTAAATATATTTCAAATAAGCAATATTAATGGTGTTACTAATATTTATTACAAAGATATAGTAAATACTATTGATTGCTCCATTTCTAACTTTTACAACGTTATTTCTAACCTTAAAATTAAAGGTTTTATTGATATAACTAAATGTAGTGAGTGTAAACAAGAAATAACCATAAAAGTTCTTAATAACAACTTCAATACAAAAAACAAACTAAAAAATTACTTAGACTTAAACTCTAAAATATTTGATATTAAGTTATTAAAAAATCTTAAAGCAGGCTCTATAAAACTTTTATTATATTCTATTTTTAGAATTAGTAAACAAAAAAGTAGAGTTAGTTCTAGTAATTATAATAAATTAATATATAAAAATATTAAGTCTATATGTTCAGAGCTTAATATTTCTGAACGTATGCTTAAAGAATATTTTATAGAATTAAATAAAGCTAAAATATTAAATTTATCTATTAAAGAAGATAAAAATAACAAAGCATTTAAATTAATAGAAATTAATAGTGATTTATTAGTTAAGCCAACTATTGAAATCACAGAAAAATCAAAAACAGTTATTAAAGATGAAAACTCTATACATAGATACTATACTAATATAATTAAAAACTTCTGTAGAAGAAAAAATATAATATATACTGAACGTAACTTAAATGATGTAGCTATACTAATGAACCAGTACTGGCAAAT
>CALWOZ010000070.1 GCA_944383305.1 uncultured Clostridia bacterium
CCCAAAAAGGAATTATAAAATATCTTAACTGGAAATTATACCTGTAGATATTTTATAAGAGCATAAAGAGAAACTGCTATCAAAATCTTTGATAGGCTAGGCAAAGCCTAGCGTTTCTGTGCTATCAAAAAAATTTCCAATTATGCACCTTTGACGTATAAAAACCGTATCAAAACCGTATGCAATCCGACGCTTTGTCGGCGATTATTTTCTTAATTTTATCACACATTTTTTTAACCTCAAACTATTTTTCATAAAAAAAATTGGAGCTACTGCTCCATAAAAATAATCTCCCTAAAATATAAAGAGTATTTTTAATCTCAATTTGTAAACATCACTAAAAAAAAATTTTTTTCAAAAGGGTTTGGGCAGCTCTCCCAATAAATAAATTTAAAATTAAGTAAATCTTAATTTTAAATTTATAGGAAGTGTGTACCCACTTCCTATGCTTGCTATTATTCTAAACATTCCCCAAACTAGTGATTTAAATTTTAGATTCATTAAAAAATACTCTTTGAATATCACCTTTAAATAAAATAAGACAACAATGTCTAACTTATATAAAAGTTGCACTCCCACAAGTACATTCTATAAATTCTTTACAGTTCTAAAAAACTAACAGTCATTACCGAGCCGTTTGGGGTGCCCTCAAACCCCTAGCCTAACAACCATAAACCCCAGCAATAAAAAATAATAAAAGAATAATACCCCTATCGTCCTAAAAATAGAACAGGTTACTACGTAACCCTATAATACAAGCGCAGAAAAAATTGCACCTATTATTTCTTGAAAAATTTATTTATCTAATCTATAATCAAAAGAGTAAGGCTATATTAAACCTTGCTCTTTTAAGAATTTAACGTCATTTACGCATGTACGTTTAGATATTTTTAACAAACTATATATTTCTTTTTGACTAAGACCTTTTAGCAGAAGGTCTTTTATTTTTTCTCTTCTTATCTTTACTTCTTCTTTCTTAGATATCTTACCTTCTGATTTTAATCTTTCTATATATCTATTTTTTTCTCTTTCTCTATGTCTTCTCTTATATTCATTTTTAGAAATTATTGTACTCATTTGAGTTTCTTCATATCCTGTAATTTCTAATAGCTCTATTAGCGTATCATTCTTATACTTATATTCTTTATTTTTATCTAAATAACACTTTTCTGCACTCCTAGTTGCCCTTATAACCTCATTTTCTTTCAAAGGGTATATAAACATACTATTTAACTCTAAAACGTCTTCTAGAGCCTTATGGACGTCTTCTGTGAAGCTACAAAGATAATACCTATATAAAAATAATATTATTTCTCTATGCCCTCTTAAATCATATTCTCTAAGTTCACATAATTTTGTTATGTCTTGTATTCTTGCATAATATAAACTTCTTTCTCTATAAACATAGTTTATTTTCTTTGGTCTACCTTTTTTCTTTTCTTTTGGCTTTAGCTCTGGAAGATACTCTTTTTGTATTTCTCTTAAATCATAAATATAATCATATTCATCTATTATACTTACTACCGTTTTTGATTTTGAATTAATACTTCCTGGTACTCTTAATATTCTTGTTGCGTCTAAAGCTTGTCTATCTGCTCCAAATTCTTTTAATTGCTTATATAAATACTCTTGTACTGCTTTCCATAAAGGTAGAGCTTGACTTGGTACTTTATTTATATTCCACAATAATGCTAATCCACGACCACTATCTAAAATATAATTTGTTGTTGGAATTATTTTATTAAAATAATTTGCTTCTAAATTCATTATTACCTGTTCTTTTGTATATTTAGTTTTATAATAATCCAAATCTATATATACAAAATTTAATTCTTTTATACATTCTAATCTTCTACATGGCTTAAAAAATGTATTTAATGTTATATATATATTTTCTCCTGTTAAATCTGTTTCTTTTAGTTCTAAATACTTATAATGCCATTGACTATATCCATTTTCATCTATACAACTTCTCGTGATCCACCCTTTACTATTTCCATGAACCTTATCTATATATTCTACTTTTTTTACTTTTAATGCTTGTCCCACCACTTCACCTCCTTTATTAGACAATTTATTATATCATAATTTCATATATTTTCTAAAACATTGAATTTAAAAGTAAAAAGAAGTAGTTAAATCTCAAACTACTTCTTTTCTCATTATTTAATTTGTATATTTAATTTTTCTAATAAATAATATAACATTTTTTTCTTTCCGGTTATTATTTGAGCTTCACAAGTCATTCCTGCTTTTATATCAAAACTCTCACCATTATAACTTTTTAAATTGTTTTTTTCTAACTTTCCTACTCCTGTATAATATACAACACCTGTATTCTCATCTATATTGGAATTTAAACTTAAACTTTCAACTTCCCCATTTACAAATCCAAATTCAGTATATGGTAAAGAACTTATATTATACTTAATCTCTTGATTAACTGCTAACTTTCCAATATCTTTATCTGGAATAATTAATTCAACTTCTAAGTTACTTTCATCATTAATAATTTCTCCTACTACAACTCCACTTTGAATTATCATTCCTGTTTGCAATTCATTTTTTATATCTATTTTTCCATCTACTTCAGACTTAACAGAACATTTCTCTATATTAGTATTAATTTCTTTTATACTAACGTCCAACTCTTCAATTTTACTATTATTTAAACTTTTCTGTTCCTCTATTTGTGCTAATATTGTAGTTTTTTTCTGCTCTTTTGATATACTATTGTTTTCATCAATCTTTTTTATATTATCTTCTATTGTTTTTATCTGACTATTTATCTCTTCTTTAGAACTATCTATCTGTAATATAATATCACTTTTCAATTTTTCTAATGAATTTTCATTATTTTTAATTTCACTTTCTATCTGCTCTACTGTATCTTTTTCTTCTTCCTTATTTTCTATTTCTGATAATGTTTTATTTAACTGATTTATTTTATCTTCTATTCCCTTCCTTGATATTTGATAATTATTATACTGTTCTTTATAAACACTTCCATCATTGTTATAGTCTACATTTTCATCTATAGACTTTCTAAAATTATTTAATTCACTTATTTTATTATTAAGCTCATTCTTTGAATATATTAAACTCTCTTTATCATTTACTGATACTAAATTCCCAGTTTCATACACCTTATATTTATAATAAAATTCTTTTTCTTCCTCATTTTCTTCAAAATAATTTACTCCATCATTTATACTTTTTATAAATTTATCAAGTTTTTCATTTGTACTTACTAATTTCTCTTTTTGACTTTCTAAATTTTCTTTTTGTGTTACAAAGCTCGTATCATCTAAAGTATAGATTATATCTCCTTGCTTTATATCTTCTCCATTTTTAAAATTAAATTCTTTTACTATTCCAGCAATCTCATTCGATATTACTTGAGATTGCTCTTTTAAATTTATAATTCCTGAAACCTTTATAACTTCTTCTTTTTTTCCAAACCATAGCCATATAAAAGCTACTATTAAAATTACCAATACTAATCCTATAAAGATGGATATAAACTTATTAGGTTTACTCTCCATAACTTGTCTACTATCTGTTAATTCTTCTATATTTTCTATTTTAAACTTCATTTGTAACAACCTCCTTAGCTCCTATTGAGTTACTTATATCAGCTGGAAGTTGGTCTTTCCATAATGAATAATATTTATCCTTTCTTTCTATAAGCTCTTTATGATTTCCACTTTCTATGATTTCACCATTTTCTAAAATATAAATATTATCACATCTCATTATTGTACTTAATCTATGTGCAATAATAATTGTCGTCATTCCCTTACTAAATTCATGAATAGTATTTTCTATTGCTCTCTCCGTTATTGAATCTAAATTACTTGTAGCTTCGTCCATTATTAATATTTCAGGCTTTCTCAATATAGCTCTTGCTATAGATAATCTTTGTTTTTGTCCTCCCGAAAAATTCATTCCATTTTCCTCAACTAAAGTATTATATCTTAGTGGTAAAGAATTGATAAAATCATGAATTTGTGCCTTTTTACAAGCTTCTATAATCTCATCATAAGTTAAATATGGATTTCCTAATGATAAATTCTCTATTATAGTTCCATTAAATAAAAATGTTTCTTGTGAAATATATGCTATTTTATCTCTAAGAGCTTCTATGTTTATATCTTTTATATTAAATTTATTTATTAATAATTCACCTTTTTCACATTGATAAAAATTCATTAATAATTTAACTAGAGTTGTCTTTCCTGAACCACTTTCCCCTACTAAAGCTATTCTCTCACCTTGTTTAATCTTTAAATTTATATTTTTTAATACTAAACTTCTACTTCCATATCTAAAATCTAAATTTTTAAATTCTATTTCGCCATTTAATGTATTAGGAATTATTTTTTTATGTTCATCTTCAGCTTTCTCTAAACTTAAATCTAAAATCTCTGATAATCTTTCAGCAGCCACAATTGCAGTTTGTACTGTAGGCTGAAGATTTATTATATTTTCTATTGGGTCTAAAAAATATACAAGTAGTGCGTTAAATGATAATAACTCCCCAAAACTTATATTACCCTTTATAACTTGTACTGTTCCTAGCCATAAAATGGCTATTGAAAATATTCCTTTAACTAGGCTTTTTAATGTCATCTGAAGATTATTTATGTATCCATTATTAAAAATATTTTTTATAAATTTTATAAATCTTTTTTCTGTTTCTGAATTTACTTCTCTTTCTGCATTAAATGCTTTTATTGTTGCTATTCCATTTATAGATTCAACTAAATATGATGTTACCTTTGCATTGCTCTCCATAGTTTCTCTATTTATCTCTTCAAGCTTTTTCTTAAATACAAATGCTATTATTCCATAAATAATAAGTGGTATTATAGTTACTCCAAATAATAATGAACTCTGCATATATAAAATAATTCCACCTATAATAACCATAAATACATCAATCATCATCGTTAGAGTAACACCTGATATAGCTTCTCTTATTTTAGATGCATCATTAAACCTAGATATTATCTCTCCAACTTCTCTAGTCCCAAAGAAATTCATTGGTAAATTTATAACATGCTCATAATATCCTAACATTAATGGTATATCTAACTTTTGCCCTAAATGAATTAATAATTGAGTTCTAAATGCTTCCATTATAACTTTAAAAATAATTAATACAATAAAACCAATGGAAAACATATGCAATGACTTCATTAAACCACTAGGTGCTAAATCATCTACTAATAACTTGAAGTAAAAAGACCCTAATATTCCAAATATAGTTATTAATATTGAAGATAAAAATATGTTTACTAGTAATGATTTTTGAGGTTTAATAAGTTCAAAAAAACGAGAAAATACCCCTTTAGTTTCATTCCCCTTTTGAAACTTCGTTGTCGGAGTCATTATAATTAATATTCCTGTCCAAATCTTAAAAAATTCTTCTGGCTTATATTTAATAATTCCTTTTGCTGGATCAGCGATAATAATTTCTTCTTTACTTATTTTATGTATAACAACATAGTGCATTAACTTTTGGTCAATTATCACATGAGCAATAGCTGGTAAAGGAATTTCTCCAAAAATATCTTCAACTCTATTTGCTTTTACTCCTTTTGCTACAAATCCTAACTTTTCTGAAGCTTGTACTAATCCTAAAGCACTTGTCCCTTTTTTATCAGTTCCTGCAACCTCTCTAATTTTAGATATTGGATATTTCAACCCATATTGTCTACATATTGTTGATATACAAGCACACCCACAGTCTTTTAAGTCATGTTGCTTAACACAATAATATTTTTTTAACATCTACATTTTAATCTCCTTTAACTTAATGCTTTTTTCTAGAAATCAATGTTATTTTTTACAAAACTATGTTATAATTATATATATTTTAATATCATAAGAGGTGATTGTAATGAATAATCTAAATTTAAATTCTGAAGAAATATTATGCAAAATAAAAGTTCATAAAAATATTTCTAAAAAAGATATTATTAATAACTTTATTGCAAATATTTTAGTCATCGGTGGCGATATTGCAAATGATATCTTTTTAATTCTAACTAAAGATACCTTATATATTGAATATAAAGGCCATGTTGCATTAGGATATGCTGAAGAAACTCGAAATATAGATAAAATTCCATTAAATGATATAAAATCCTTTGAAGTTACCTCTAAAGATTTCGATGAATTAATCACATTAACTACATCAAATACCACTATTAATTTTATAAGAAATAATAATACTAAAAATAATTTAGCTTTAGATTTCTCAAAAAAATTAGATTCTATTAAAAACTCCTAAAAAGGTTGTAAACCTTTTTAGAAGTTTTTAAATTCTTTTATCTTTTCACTTATTTTTTCTAATTCATCTTCTACCTTTTTTCTTTCATCCTTATACTTGATCTTATTAAACATTGAAAATGCTAAATCATATTCCCGAACTGAAAAATATATCCATCCCCATAATGAAAAAAAATGATCATAAGAATTATTTAATATAGAAAACTCATTTTCTATATTTGATACATCTATTATGCTATTACTATTAATTCTATTTACTTCTTTCATAACTGAAATATATTTATAAAATAATTCATAATAGTAAATATCTATGCATTGTGGTGCATTATCTTTTCCATATTCTATATATTCATTTATTGCTTCGTCTTCATAGTTCAATTTAATATCTAATAATTTTACTAACAATCCGATTTTATAATTGTTAGGATCATCTTCTAAATTATACAACCCTTTAAATATTATACTTTCTATATATTCTATTGGTAAGTTCAATAGAATTCCATCTCTCACTAAGAAATAATACCATCTTATATTCTCCGGCTCTAATTCTAACATTTGCTTTAATAATTTGAAATTTCTATTATATTTATTTTTTGATACTATAATATCTTCTCTATATCCATCATGATGTAATTTGACATTAATTGAAATATATGAAGTTAATGCTTTATTTTTATATCTTAATTCCTCATGTACTAATCCAAAATATTTAAGATTACTATTTTTTTTAAATATTCTATTAGTAATAAAATACTCTCTACCTGTATGATCAACTATTTTAGGACTTATTATCGCAGGAGTAATATTTAATGAATCATACATTTTTATAAAATTTTTTAACTGAAAAGAATCTTTCTCATCTAAATACTCATCTGCATCTATTTGAAACACCCATTCAAATGAAGAGTTATTTATTAATTCATTTCTAATATATGAGAAATTATTCTCCCACTTTATTTTTAATAATTTAATTCCTGGGAATTTTTCTTTTATTATTTTTATAGTGTTATCTGTTGATCCAGTATCAATAATAATTACTTCATCTGCTATTTTTTCTACACTTCTTACACATCTTTCAATACATCTTTCTTCATTAAAACTCATTATTCCTATAGAAATCTTTATATCATTATTATTACTATCTACTATATTAAAATCTTTACTTTTCAATATTTTTTCTATATCATCAGAACATTCATTAATTAAACTAAAAAAATAATTTCGCATACAATACTCCTAATAAAATTTAAGAAAAAACTCTCTGCGTAAACAGAGAGCTTTAAATAAAGATAAAATATACCTTTATCTTCTTGTACAAGTTGATCCACTTCCACCTACATTACCTACTATCGGTTTTCCACCTGCCCATTTATAAGCCTCATATACTGAACTTACTCCACTAAAACTAGGCTTTGGATTAACATATGATGGAATAGCCATACCATTTATCTTTTCTAGCTCTTCTTTTGAAAGATTATTAAACACTAAATTTTTCTTCATTTTCTCATCTCCTTTTCATTATACTTAATTATATATTATCATACATTTTTAAATTTTAAACCCTTTTTTGTTATTAAATGTAATTAAAATGACTATTTATAATAAAACTTAATAATTTTTTTTTAATAATTCTATTAAAATTAAGAAAACGAAAAAACTGCGCAGAATTAAGCTTCTACGCAGTTTTTGTTGTTTTCTTAAATGTTTTAATACGTGTTTATGCCATTT
>CALWOZ010000071.1 GCA_944383305.1 uncultured Clostridia bacterium
TATCCTAAACTTTTAAGATATTCATTTGTGTATTGATATAATTCTCCTTTAGGGTCTGATATAACCATACTTTCCCCAGATAGTCCTATGGTACAAATACTTGGTATTACTAAACACCTTGATTTACCACTTCTTGTAGCTCCAACAACAAGAGTATGTACATCATCTTTTATATAGTGTATTTTTTCTTTATCTCCCTCCTTTGTCATTCCTATTACAATACCACCTTCTTTTAAAATTTCATAATCTTTATCCTCCTTGTTTGAAATATTTTTTAAGAATTTAGTGTTTAACACCTTATTCTTAAATTGATTAACCATTTCTTCTGCATAATCTTTTTTCTCCTTTATATCTATTTTTATATCTTCTATTTTATATAATGGTTTTTGAATATGATTTTGTATGCTTTTGATTTTAGTATCCTGTAAATTTTGTTGTTTTTGTAAACTGCTTTCTTTTTCATTTTGATTTTCTCCTTTATTTTCGTCGCTTTCATTTTTTTCATTTTCATTATTTTTAAGTTCTTCTTTAAATTCAATTTGTATCTTTTCAATTTCTCTGTTTCCTTTTTTTATAAGATTACTTATTACTTTATTTTTAGGGTCTAATATAAAATAGGCAAATTCCTTATCTTTTTCTTTATTGGTTAGCCACCTTGATGAACCATATTGATATTGCCCAACTTGTTTTGGTGTATAAATATTGTCAGTAATTTTTACAAGCTCTGCTTGATAAGGCTTGTTATTTTTGCTAACAAAAAAAGCTATTCCTAAATACTTGATACACTCAAGCAGTAGAAATAGCTTTCTCTTATCTTCATTTATAAATAAATTTTTTAAACTATAAAAAAACTTTAAATTTTTAATATTTATATTATTACCTAAAAGCAATGTATCTAGCATTTCACTTAAGTATACATTTGCTATAAAACCTATAAACGATAACAATATAAATATTATTATTTTTTCTTTTTTCTTCATTATCTTTCATATCCTTTATCTTGATTTTTAAGATATATTTATTTTTTCACTCTCACTTTGAAAGTTCTTTTGCTATTTTATTTAATATATTTTTATAATTTTGTTCTTCTTGTTCTTTTTTTACATAAAAAAGACTTATTAAATCAAATATAGTTTGTTTAATAACCCTTTTTATGTTCTTATAATTTATTGTTTTTACATTAAATTATAAACTTTTTTATTAATAACCACAATATAAATAATCCTAAAAATGAAACTAAGAAAGATATATCAATATATATTGTATCTGCTAATACACCATAAATAATTCTACCTATTGGAATGCTTATCGTAGCCATAAAAATAACTATTGATTGTACCTTAGATAACTCTGATTTATCAGATAATTTTTGTAATAATGTTGTGATTGATATATTTGAAATAGTAACCATTATAACTACAATACAATCTAATATTAAAATTATTGGTATAATACTTAAGCTTAAAATAAATCTTGTTAAAATAAATATTATAAAAAATATAATACTAATTATAATAACTGAATTTGAAAGTATACTTGAAATTTTTCTATTTTCCAATATTTTTGTCGATAAAATAGCACCTATTACACTAGATAAAGAAACAATTGATTGAAAAACACCAAAACTTTTATCAGATATATTTAAAACTTCTCTTAACAGAATTACCATTGTTATACTAAAAGCTGATGACATAAATAAATTTATTATTGGTATTGATAAAATAATCACTAAAAGTTGTTTATTATCAATAATTTTTTTTGTAGTATGTTTAAATGAATATATCAAATCTTTAAAAAAGCTAATTTTTTCTTTTTCTAATTTTTTAGTAAATTTAATACATAACTTGAAAGAAAATATTAAACACAAGATATAAAACAAAGTACATAATAATATACTATTTTCTATTCCTATCAAAGTATACATAGTTGTTGCAATTATAGGATTCAAAATTTCTACAATAGTATCATCAATACTAGATATAGCATTTGCCTTTGATAAAAATTCTTCTTTTACTATAAATGGAATTAAACTACTATTTACAACCCCCAAAAATGTTTCTAAACATTCTAATATTGAAATTAAAAATATAATTAAAATTACTTTATTATCAATGGTATTAAATAATATATAAAATATAATTAAAGTAATTATATAAGTATTTAATAGTATTAATAATAAACATCTTTTATTAAACTTATCACTAACAAATCCAGCAATTGGTGTTAAAAAAAGTCTTGGCAAAATAATAATAGATAAACACAAAGCAAAAATACTAGCAGATTTTGTTAAATCTAAAATATATAAGGATAAAATAAATTGTATTAAATTACTAGCTATCGTTGCAAAAGTTGTAATAAATAAATAGTTTAAAAAATTCTTATTTCTTAAAATCATATTTTCTCCTATTCTTAAAATATTATATTATTTAGATCACAATCAAAAAAATGACTATTTTCTAAATTTATACTATTTACCAAATTAACATAATTATTATAACTATTAAATATATAATTTAACCTACTATACCATTCATAAACATCTAGAAAATTATCAATTAATAAATATTTATTATTAATTGCTTCATTTATTCCACCTAAATTACTTGCAATAACAGGAATATGATTTATTTGTGCCTCAATTATTACTCTTCCAAGTCCTTCGTTAATTATACTCGGAAATATAACAAGTTTTGCCTCTTTGTATATTTTTTTTTATAGATAATTCAAATTCATTAACATTAATGTTTTTTATATTTGACATTTTTCTTGTATATTTATTTTCTATAATATTATATGCTTTAAAAACTTGAAAATTTATATTTGGCATTTTCAAGGCTAATTCTATCACTATTTCAGCTCCCTTATTTTTTATAGGATTAAAAAATAAAACTTTATCTTTATGATATAAAGCATCCTTATCATAAATCTTGTAAGTTCTTTTGTCAAAATAAGGATATACTACAAAAGCTTTTTTTTGTAAATTAGATGGTAATGTATTTTTTACATATTGAGAACAACATATTATTTTATTAACATATTTTGTTTCAAGTATATTTACAATTTGTTCACTTTCTTTAAATTCTCCATGTTGAAAAAAAACTATTTTACAAGAATTGTTTATTTTAATAACATAATCAAAGATTTGTTCTAAATAATTTAATTGTGAGAATATAATATTAGGTTTATAATCTATAATATATTTAATGCTATCATTGTAAAACCTTTCTTTTGAACAAAAAAATATTTTCTTAAAGTTTTTATTATTAAAAATTATTTTATGATTATTTATGTAACTGAATTTCTGTTTTGATAATAAATAGTTTTCTATACAATTAATTGATAAAACATCATAGTTATTACATAGATATAATAAAAAATCATAAATAGTTTTTTCAGCACCAGAACACCCATAAGGATGTAATCCATTACTATTGCAGAATAAAATTTTCATATCTAAAACCCACCTAAATTAACACAATTATTTTTAATAGCAAATTCTATAAATCTACCTCCCAATTCTATACAAATTAACATATTTAAACATAATTTAATATTTAGTTCTTGAATAAAATCTTCAAATTTTCCTTCTTTTTTTGATATATCATTAAAAATATTTGATATAGTTTCTATGCCATAATTATTTATTACATTTTCAATTTCTTTTTTATATATTAAGTTATTAAAACCATTACTTAATTTATATAATATTTTAAGTCTATTAACTAATATATTATAATTAGATATATTGCTATTTAAAAAACTATATGGCATAAAATTTAAAAATATAGCATATTTGTATTTATTACTATTTGATATTAATATTCCTTTTTTTTCTATATCTCTGTTAAATTCAGTTCCTAAAAATGGTGTTGCAAAATATCTTGATGACAAAAATTTTGATTTTTGACTTTTAAATTTTTCTAACTGTTTATATGTTTCAAATAAAGAATCTATTGTTTCTCCTTCATAAAAACACATAATCAAAAATTCTATCATATCAAATTCATATTTACATAATTCATCATATGCTTTTTTAAAAGCTAACTTTGAATTTTTTTATTCATGTTATTATATAAATCATCATTTTCAGTTTCAAAACCTAACTCAAAACCTTTGCAGTTACATTTCTTCATATCTAATAATAAATCTCTATTCTTATAAATAATTTCTGGTCTTGAAAGGCATATCCAATTAAAATTTATATTTCTTTCTTTTATTTTATCTAAAAAATTAATAAGCCATTTTCTATTTAACATTAAATTATCATCATAAAAATGGTAATCTCTAATTTTATACTTGTTTATATTATATTCTATTTCATCCAATACATCTTCTGGATCTCTGTATTTAACATAAGTTCCCCAAGTAATAAAAGAAGAACAAAAATCACACTTATAGGGACATCCCCTAGACGCCATTACAGGTAAGGCTTTTATATCTTTATTTATATGAATATTTTCATTATATAAGTCAATATCCATTATATCCCAATTAGGCTTTTCTCCTACAAAGTTTGAATCAAACTTCTTTTCAAACTTTAAATTATAAACATCATTATAATAACAAGAATTTTTATTTGCTAATATATTATTTGAAAAATATAATTTTAGGTTTAAATTAAATAGTTTATTTATTATAATTGTAATAAGATTTCCTAATGCTATTTCACCAGAGCCAATAATAGAAAAATCTGCTCCATTATTTATGAATAAATCTGGCTCTATACTAACATGGTTACCTCCACAAATTATTATTGTATTAAGGGATTTTTTAATTTTTTCAATAATACATATTGTTTGTTCTACTTGAAATGTTTTTACTGTTATACATATTATTTCTGGTCTTAATATATTTAGTTTTTCTATAATTTGTTCTTCATTTAATTTATTTGGTAACGCATCTATGAAACTAAAATCTATAAAATCTTTATATTTATTTACTAAATATCCGTACAATACAGCAATACCCATATGTGGTGGGCAGTATTCTGACATACCTTCAAAATTTGGTCTTACAAAAGTCAATTTGAGTTTATTTTTCAATATATTCCCTCCAATTTCATACAATAATTTAATCATTATATTTTTTTCTTAAAGTATTTATTATATTTACAAAATTAGAATTTAAAAATAAATTATAATCACAAGTATCATACTTTTCAATCATAATAAGAAAATATTCAAAAATTGAATAAGGTAATTTCATTATTAAATTAGCATCATTTAACAACTCATCTATATAATTATAATCATTATTTTTATCTATTTTTTTATGAATATTATATATTATCTCATTAATAACATCCTCAAATTCGTTTCTATATTTGTATAATACATCATATAATGATTTTACCTTATTATCTAAAAAAATTGGTATCATTCTCTTATGTATAGAACCTGTATAATAATTTTTATATTTTAAATAATATTCAGTACCATAAAATGGCATTAATGTTTGATATAAATTATTTACTACATTATATTTAGTTAAATTATTTTCAATAATAAAATCAAAATTCTTTCTAATATCATTAATTGATTCTAATGATTCAAACATTATAATATATGGTGTAACCTCGATAGATAAAGCCTTTAAAATATTAATAGCTTCTTGATTTATATCAGGTGTTGTTTGTTTATTATATCTCTTTAATACAGTTTCACTATTAGATTCTACTCCCAAATTTATACTAATGTTAGAATAATTTGCAATTTTCTCAATATACTTTTTATTTTTAACAATTTGGTCTGTCCTTGTCTGAAAATTTATTCCTATATCACTAAAATTTCTTTTTATATTTTCAATTATACTTAAAGCTCTTTTAGGAAATAAAAAAAAGTTGCAATCAATAAATTCTATATGATTATAATCATTTTTATCTCATAAATATTTTATCTCATTTAATACATCATCAACTTCTCTAATAAATAAATCATTATTATTACAATTAACACAATAAGTACATAAATAAGGGCATCCCCTACTACTACTTATTGTTAATACTTTATCTCTTGAATCTATAATATCTAATTTATAATCATATATTATATCATTTCTATCTGGAAAAGGTATATTTTTTATATCAAAGTTTTTATAAGAAGGAGGATTATATACTATTGAGCCATCATCTTTTCTATAACATATACCATCTATATTACATAATGAAGTTAAATTATTATTAATTAAATGATTTACCAATATTGAAAATGTATGCTCTCCAAAACCTATAATAGAGAAGTCTATAAAATCAAAATCTATTAATAATTTTTCTTTTGTAAGAGAAGCATGATGTCCTCCAACAATAATTATAATTCCCAAATTTTTTAAAGATTTTATAAAATCAACTATATTAAGAAAATTTAGAGAAAAAGTTGAAATTCCAATAATACTATATTTCTCTAATTTATATTCTTTTATTAATTCTTCATTCGATTTATTAGTTACTGAAAAATCAAATAAATCACATTTTATTGAATATATTTTTTCCATTGTAGCCTTAATATATCCTAATCCAATTGGGAAGATTGGTCCAACTATATGTTTCATTTCCCTATACGGAGGATTAATCAATGCTATTTTAGTATCTAATTTAATTTTTTCCAATAATACTCCACTCCTTAATAAAATAAGAAAACACCTATAATATAAATTTAGGTGTTTTCTTAAAATTAACTTATAGTCATCGTATGTCCTATTGCTAACATAATATTTTCGCCTAAATCTGATAATTTAACATCTTGTTCTTCATCAGATGATATACTTAACAATAACTTATCACATACAAGTCCCATTTCTTTTGCTAAAATTTGTTTTTGTTCTGATGTTAAAACTAATTCTGAAGACATAACTAACCCTCCTAATATAATTATTTATAATTCTATAATATACTTTTCCCCAAAAATTGTCAATAGTTATGTAAGAATTTTTTAAATAATACTAAACAAGTTATCAATTTTTATATAATTTTCAATTAATAGCTCCTCTGCTGCTATAGTATTTATAAGTGTTCCACAATAAATATCTTTTGAAATTATTTTGTTTAATATATGATTATTTATATATGTATATTCATATTCCTTTTCTTTACACAACTGACTATTGAAGTTATTAACTAATTCTTTTTTCATTTCTAAATATTCAGATATATCAATATAAATTTTATTACTATCATTTAT
The DNA here is from genome assembly GCA_944383305.1 of uncultured Clostridia bacterium. Taxonomy (GTDB): domain Bacteria; phylum Bacillota; class Clostridia; order Lachnospirales; family CAG-274; genus Tyzzerella. Next base: position 7,176 of record CALWOZ010000071.1, read on the forward strand.
CAATTCTAATGAGTAAAAATAAATAAACTTACAAAAGAAAGGATTTCCTAACTTTTCTAATATATTTATAGAAGCTTTGTATCTAGCACATTTAATTAATTTACTAGCTTCTCTATGATCTGGATGACTATCTTTCCAATAAGGACTTATTATTATACTAGGTCTTAACTTTCTAATAATTTCTATAATCTTATTTAGTTGATACTTTGAATTGCTATTAACGAATCCATCTTTAAAATTCAGAAACTTGACTTTTATATTTTGATTTATTTCAGTTAAATACATTGCTTCTTTTTTTCTAATAAATTTATCGCCATTTTTAGCTGCTTCACCATTTGTTAAAATTACTATTGTTATTTTATATTTTTTTGAATGTTTTAAAATAGTTCCTCCAATACTAAACTCAGCGTCATCTGGATGTGTTGAAAATACAAGTATATTAGTCATAACTTATTTTACTCCTTAATTTTATTAATTATTCATATAATAATCTATTATAAAATATCTTGTCAATATTTTCTAAAAAAAATTTATCTTTCATATCCTTTATCTTGATTTTTAAGGTATATTTCTTTTTTAGCATCTTTAGATAATTCTGTATTTAAGTTGCTATATTTATATCTTTCTTTTTCTTCTTTAACACAAAAAAGGCTTATTAAATCAAATATACTTTGTTTAATAAGCTCCTTTTGTTTACTTTCTATTGTTTCTTGTTTTTTGTATTCATTTTCTAATCTGTTTATAGATTTTACAATA
>CALWOZ010000072.1 GCA_944383305.1 uncultured Clostridia bacterium
TAGTTTAATTGAATGTATTAAAACAAAAAACCGTTTATAATTTTTGTTTCAAAAAATAAAGTCATAGTTTAATTGAAAAAATAAAACTCCCCATTTATAAATTAATAAATGGGGAGTTTTATATGTTTTTAGCTTTAATTATTATAAAAGGTTTGTATTTATTTAGAATAAGTATAAAATTATTATATAAATAAGAGGTTTTGGCATATTCATTAAAAATTTATATAGTTGTATACTATGTTCTAAATTGTTAGTACTTGCTAACTAATTATATGTTAGCATAAGCTAACGTTTTTGTCAACACTTTTTTTAAAAAATTTTTTATGGTAACAAATAACCCTTTTCTACACTCTCATTTATTATGTCTAAAATAAATTTCTTTATTCTTTCATCTGCTTTTTCAAATATTAAATATGCCTTTTTTAACACCATTTCCTTTTTTATATTATGTTTTTTCCACGTTCCTCCTTTAGTTAAATAATTTAATATTATAGGCTGTATCCTATCTAATGTAGCACAAAATATAGCTTCGTTAGTCTTTTTTTCTTCAAATTCTAGCCATAAAGACTTTATTTCTTCTCCTTGCTTTGTTGGTAATATAGAATATATTTTTTCTGCTGCTTCTTTTTCTCTTTTTTCTTTAGATTTTATCATTTCTTCATCATATAAAAATGTATCCCCTGCATATATCTCTATTATATCGTGGATTAAAGCCATCTTTATAACTTTTAATATGTCTGTATCTTTAGGTGCATATTCTTCTAATATAGTAGCATACATAGCCATATGCCACGAATGTTCTGCATCGTTTTCATTTCTGGACTTATCCGCTATTAAAGTCTGTCTAAATATATTTTTTAGTTTATCAATTTCTATTAAAAATTCCATTTGTTTTTTCAATTTTTCCATAATTTACTCCTTATCTAAAAAATAGGCTCTAAAAGAGCCTATTTTTAATAATTAATTTCAATTAATCTATGACTTTATTTTTGAAGATAAAAGTTATAAACTTACTTTTTACTTTTTACTTTTTATTTATTTAATAATTTTTTTGCTTTATTATATACATTTTCTGCAGTAAATCCATATTTTTCAAAAAGTTTATTAAATGGGGCTGAGGCTCCAAAATTATCCATAGATACCATCTCTCCGTCAATACCTATATATTTATGCCAACCAAAAGAACAACCAGCTTCTACACCTAATCTTTTTGTAACATTTTTAGGTAATATACTATCTTTATATTGTTGGTCTTGTTCTTCGAAGATTTCAAAACTAGGCATACTTACTACTCTAGCGTTTATACCATCTTTAGCTAACATTTCACTAGCCTCTACTGATATACCAACCTCAGAACCTGTAGCTATAATAATAATGTCTGGTGTATTATCACAATCTTTTACAACATATCCACCTTTAAGAGCTTTTTTAGCATCTCCTAATGGTTTTGTGTTTTGTCTTGTAAATATTAAGCCAGTTGGACTTTCTTTTCTTTTAATAGCAAGATACCAGGCAGCAGCTGTTTCGTTAGTGTCACAAGGTCTAATAACAGTATAATTTGGGATACTTCTAAGACTAGCTAAATGTTCTACTGGTTGATGTGTAGGTCCATCTTCACCAACGCCAATACTATCGTGTGTAAATATGCTAACAACACCTAAATTCATAAGAGATGATAATCTAAGACTTGGTTTCATATAGTCACTAAATACGAAAAACCCTGCTATATATGGTCTAAGTCCACCGTGAAGATAAATACCGTTTGCAATAGCTGTCATAGCGTGTTCACGAATACCAAAGTGAATATTATCCCCTTCTGGAGTTTCTTTAGAATATTCTCCTCTATCTTTCATAACAGATTTGTTAGATGGAGATAAATCCGCCGACCCACCAAACATATTTGGCATAACTTTTGCCAATTTATTTAATACCATCTCCGAAGATTGTCTTGTAGCTATTTCTTCTGTATATTTCCAAAAACTTTCATCATTTTCTATTTCTTTTAAGAAATCATCTTCATACCATTTTTCATATTCTTCATAAAGTTCTTTATATTCTTTTTTATAGTTTTCTAAAAGATTATTCCAATCTTTTTCATATTGTACTAATGTATCTTGAATATTAGCCATAGTAGATTTAACTTCTTCATCTACAAAAAAGTCCTTATCTTCAAGCTCTAAATATTCTCTCATAGCTTTTATCTCATCTTTACCTAAAGGTTCGCCGTGGGCTGATGCTTTACCAGCTTTATTAGGAGCGCCATATCCTATTAATGTTTTTATTTCTATTAAAGAAGGCTTGTCTGATTTTTTAGCATTTTCTATTGCTTTTGATATAGCTTCTATATCATTGCCGTCGTTTACAACTTGAGTATCAAATCCACAAGCTTCAAATCTCTTGCACACATTTTCTCTAAATGCAATGTCTGTGTTACCTTCTATCGTAATATTGTTAGAGTCATATAATATAATTAATTTGTTAAGACCTAAAGTACCCGCTAAGGATATTGCCTCATAAGCCACACCTTCCATAAGACAACCATCTCCACATAAAGCATATGTGTAATGGTCTACTATGTTATATCCTTCTTTATTAAATTTACTAGCAAGGTGATTTTCTGCCATAGCCATACCAACTGCATTAGCAATGCCTTGACCTAAAGGTCCTGTTGTTACCTCTACACCTACTGTATGTTTATATTCTGGGTGACCTGGAGTTTTAGAATCTAATTGTCTAAAATTTTTTAAATCATCTAAAGATAGTCCATATCCAAAAAGGTGTAATAGAGAATATAAAAGTGCTGAGCCGTGACCTGCTGATAATATAAATCTATCTCTGTTTCTCCACTTTGGATTTTTAGGATTATGTTTTAAATGTTTTGCCCAAAGAGTGTAGGCTATAGGAGCAGAACCTAAAGCAATACCTGGGTGTCCAGAGTTAGCTTTTTGTATAGCATCTACACTAAGGCTTCTAATAGTATTTATTATCTTTTTATCTTTATCTATCATATTATAGTCCTCCTAAAATATATTATAAGCTTTTCTTTAGTTTAGCATAAAAAATATTAATTGTCGATAGGTTAATATATACTAATATATTTTTAATTTTTTATAGAATAAAAAATTTTTAATTATAATGTTTCCAAAATATATATTATTATGATATAATGAATACAAATATTTTTATTATAGGAGGTATCTATATGTTTATATACGAAAAAATGACAAAAAATGTAGTATCTGTTAAACCTGATTATTCTGTTTCTAAAGCCTTTCAAATATTAACAGAAACAAAACATTCTCAACTTCCTGTTGTAGATGAAAACAACAAACTTATAGGACTTGTTACAGAAAAACTTTTAGCAGAAGTAAATCCTTCTAAAGCAACCTCTCTTAGTGTATATGAAATAAATTATTTACTTACAAAAACAAAAGTAGCTGATATAATGCGTACTGGTGTTTTTAAAATAAATCAAGACGACCTTATAGAAGATGCTGCTCTTATTATGAAAGAAAATCGTATAGGTTCTTTACCTGTTGTAGATGATGAAAACAACCTTGTAGGTATTGTTACAAGGGTGGATATTTTTAAAGCATTTATAGATATATTAGGAGTTAAGGTTCCGGGCACTCGTATATCTTTAAAAGCCTCTGATAAAGTTGGTGAACTTGCTGAAATAAGCCAAATTATAGCTAATCATAATATTAATATTAAAAATATATCAAACTTTGCTACTTCTTTTGGTAGAGAAGTTATTATTAAACTAGATAGCTTTGATACAGATAGTCTTATAAATGATTTAAGACAAAAAGGTTATGAAATTTTATCTATAACCACTCAACAATAATACATAAAAAATTTATTTTTAATAAAGTATTGACATTTTTAATAATATTTCATATACTGTAATTAAGAACAAGGGCGTTCAAAACATTTAGGTGTTTTGCGTCCTTTTTTTAGTACTTTATACTAAAAAAAAGTTTTAATACCTTGTATTAAAAAAGTTATTAATTTTTAAATTTTATGGAGGGCTTATTATGGCAAAATATAGCAAAGAAGATATTAAACGAATTATTGAAGAAAATGATGTAAAATTCATTAGGTTACAATTTACAGATGTTTTAGGCAAATTTAAAAACGTTGCTGTTACCTCATCTCAAATAGATAAAATTTTAAATGACGGTATGATGTTTGACGGTTCATCTATCGAAGGATTTGCAAGAATAGAAGAATCGGATATGTATCTTAAACCTGATTTAGACACATTTGTTATATTTCCTTGGCGTCCTCAAACTGGCAAAGTTGCTCGCTTTATATGCGATGTTTATAAACCAGATGGAACACCTTTTGAGGGTTGCCCTCGATATATATTAAGAAAAACTTTAGAAGAAGCTAAAGCTATGGGATATGACTTTAATGTTGGTAACGAACTTGAGTTTTTCTTATTTAAAGTAGATGAAAATGGTCACCCTACTACTGAAACAAACGATAGAGCTGGATATTTTGATTTAGCTCCAATAGATAGTGGCTCTAACGCTCGTAGAGATATTTGTTTAACATTAGAAGAAATGGGATTTGAAATAGAAGCATCTCATCACGAGGTGGCAGCTGGTCAACACGAGATAGACTTTAAATACGATAGTGCTTTAGCTACTGCTGATAATGTTACAACATTTAGAATGGTTGTTAAAACTATTGCTCAAAAATATGGCTTACACGCAACATTTATGCCAAAACCTATTTATGGTATAGCCGGCTCTGGTATGCACACTAATATGAGTTTATTTAAAGATGGTAAAAATGCCTTTTATGACCCAACTGATAAATTAGGTCTTAGTAAAGAAGCTTATAGCTTTATAGCTGGTGTTTTAGAACACGTTAAAGGAATTACCGCTGTTACAAACCCTCTTGTAAACTCTTATAAAAGACTTGTACCAGGATATGAAGCTCCTTGTTATATAGCGTGGAGTGCATCTAATAGAACAGATATTATTAGAATACCTGCTAGTAGAGGAGTTGGAACAAGAGTAGAACTTAGAAGTCCAGACCCTACTACTAATCCTTACCTTTGTTTAGCCCTTTGTTTAGCTGCTGGACTTGATGGTATAAAAAGAGGCTTAAAATGTCCAGATAGTGTAGATGAAAATCTTTTTGAAATGACTAAAGAAGAAAGAGAAGCTAGAGGCATTGAGAACTTACCAGAAACATTAAACGAGGCTTTATATTATATGAAACAAGACCCTATGGTTAAAGAAGTTTTAGGAGAACACGCATATAAATCTTATAGAGCTTGTAAGAAAAAAGAATGGAATGATTATAAAACTTATGTTTCACATTGGGAATTAGATAGATATATGACTATATATTAATTATTAAGGCTATAGATTTTTCTATAGCCTTAATAAAAGATGAAAATTCATCTTTTAGAGATTGAAACAAAGTAAAAAAGCTGATTTTCTCGTACAAGGGCTAAATCCCCTAAAAATCTAGCTTTTTACACAATCCGAGGCAAAGCCCCGTCTTGTGATTAAAATTTTTAAATCCTTTGCATTTAAAAATGTAAAACTAATATAAAGACTACTATATATTTTGTCTACAGCCTAAGGTTATAGATTTTTCTATAGTCTTTTTAGTGAATTAAACTATTAGGGATAAAATTATTTTATATTTTTATAATAAATTTTTTCTATATTTTTAATAATACTTTTAATATCTTCTTTATTTTGTTTTAAATATGTATCATCTATTTTTATAGTTCCATTTTTTGTATAATATTCTTTTATTATAGCCATTTTTTCACCTTCTTTATATATTATTATGCTAAATTTTATCATAATATTTTTTATTTATTATATGTTAATAATATATTTATAAAGGAGTATTAATATGTGTTATTGTATATATTTAAGAAAATCTCGTAAAGATGAAGAACTAGGAGAAGAAACCTTACAAAGACACAAAAATATGTTATTAAATTTAGCTAAAACAAAAAATATTAATATAATAAAAATATACGAAGAGATAAAATCGGGTGATACTATAAGCGAAAGACCACAAATGCAAAAGCTTTTAAAAGACGTAGCTAATGGTGATTATAAAGGTGTCTTGGTAGTTGAGATAGAACGTCTTGCTCGTGGCAACACAATAGACCAAGGTATAGTGGCTAAAACTTTTAAAGATAGCAAAACCAAAATAATAACACCTATAAAAACTTATGATCCAAATGACGAATTTGACGAAGAATATTTTGAGTTTAGCTTATTTATGTCAAGACGTGAATATAAAACTATAAATAGACGTATACAGCGTGGAAGAATAGCTTCTGTAAAAGAAGGAAAATTTATAGCAAGTACAGCACCTTTAGGATATGATAAGGTTAAATTAAAAGATAAAAATGGCTATACATTAAAACCTAATCAATATGCAAGTATAATAAAGCTTATATTTAAGTTGTATACAGAAGAAAATCAAGGAATAGGCAGTATAGCTAAATATTTAGATAGTATTTTTATAAAGCCTAAAAATAGTGAAAAATGGTCAAAATCTAGCCTTAAAGACATTCTTACAAATCCTGTTTATATAGGTAAAATTCGTTGGGGATATAAGAAAAATACAGACTATATATTAGTTGATGGACTTCATAATCCTATTATTGATGAAAAAACATTTTATAAAGCAAATCAAATGTTAAAAAATAAAACTGTTTCACATACTATATATGATAAACAACTTAAAAATCCTCTTTCTTCTTTAATTTTTTGTAAAAAATGTGGTAAGGCTTTAACTAGAATTAACAGCAATACAAAAGATAAATATTATAGCTTAAAATGTCCAAATCCATATTGTAATAATGTTTCTGCCCCTATATATCTTATAGAAAATAGTATACTTAATTTTTTAAATGAAATATTAATACCTATTCCTTTAAAGTTTAATTTTAAAAACATAAATAATGAAAATATAACAGATTTTAATTATGAAATTAAACATATAGACAATGAAATAAATAAATTAAATAATCAATTAAATGAACTTTATAACTTATTAGAACAAAAAGTGTATACTCCTAATATTTTTATTAATAGAAATAAAAATATTAATAATCAAATAAATAAACTTTATAAAATAAAAAATCATTTATTAAAACAACAAGGTAATAAAAATATAAAAAATTTTCCCCCTATATCAAAAGATATTTTTTCTATATATAATGAGCTTAATAATATAGAAGATAAAAATAATTTATTAAAAGAACTAATATATAAAATAGAATATAATAGAGATACTAAAACTACCAAAAATAAAAGAGATGAGGCACAGTTTGAACTTACTATATATCCTAAAATTAATAACATATATGATAAGTGACCATTTACTTATGGTCCACCTATGGCAGTTGCTCCTATAAATAAGGTTAGAGAAGTTTTAGATTATGCCGTAACTGAAATATCACCTGATAAAATATTTATGGGTATACCAAACTATGGATATGACTGGCCTTTACCTTTTATAAGAGATATTACAAGGGCTACAAGCCTTGGAAATGTAGAGGCAGTTAATTTAGCTAGAGAAAAAGGAGCTGAAATTCAATTTGATGAGGTGGCTCAAGCCCCTTACTTTTATTATTATGGTGATGATGGAGCTGAACACGTTGTATGGTTTGAAGATGCAAGAAGTATAGAAACCAAACTAAAAACTGCTTTTGAATATGGTTTTCCGGGAGTTAGCTATTGGAATATTATGAGATTTTTCCCACAAAACTGGCTTGTTGTTACTCAACTTTTTGATATATATAAAGTCCCTAACAATATGTAATCAATTAGTTTTTTATACCTTGTATCAAAAATTAATCAAAACCACCCGTTAAACGGGTGGTTTGCTCAAGCCCTATAAGGGCTTTTTTCTTGTTGTAAGCCTCTAAAG
>CALWOZ010000073.1 GCA_944383305.1 uncultured Clostridia bacterium
TTTTTTATTGCATATTTAATAAAACGTTGACGATAATACTTTATTTGTGGTATCATATATATGATTTCTCCTTTGTATTTTTTGTTTGCAAATTTACTATACCACAAAAGGAAATCTTTTTTTATATTTTTTTGTTACCTATGTATTATACCTCAACATTATTTAATTATAAAAATTTTTATAAATACATAGATATTCCTATTTTTATTCCATATTTTTGAAATTTAAAAAATATAATAATATTAAAATTTATCTTAAAAAATAAAGTCATAGCTTAACTAAAAATATCCGAATAGTAAATAAAAAATTAATTACTATTCGGATATTAAAATAATTAAAAATTTAAGCTAAATATTAAAAAACGTCTATTTTAGACATCATATCTCCTGCTTTATCTAATATTTTTTTACCATCGTGTGCCATTTTATTTCTCATTCTTCTATCTGTCATAGCATAAGCTAAACCAACTGCACCTATTACACCTGATGTTATTAGACCTGCTGTTGTAATTTTTCTCATATTTAGTCCTCCTTTTTAATATATACTTAATATAATACAAAAAATAAAAGTATAGGTAAATTACCTATACTTTTATTATGTTTTATATAGAAAAAAATATTAAGCCAATTTTTAGATATTATCATCTTTACTTATATCATCATCTTCTTTGTTTGTATAATTTTCATTTATTTTATCTTTTTCCATTTTATCTATTTCTCTTTTTATACCATCAAAAAGATTTTTTATACCATCAAAAATATCATCTCTTAGCTCATCTTCTATATCTTCATATTCGTCTTCTATATCTTCATTATAGCTATTAAACATTCCATTAAGCTTTTTTTCTTTACTTATTATATCTTCGTCTATTTCTCTAGCTTTTTTTACCATATCATCAAATGTATCATTACTTATATTTTGATAATAATTATAAATATTATATAAGTCATTTACCATTTCATTATTCATATATATTTTTGAAAGTATTAATAATGCTCTTTCATAAGATTTTTTTGGTAAATCAAAATCTACCATTTTTAATAGTTTATCTGTAGCCTCTTTTTCTTTATCTAAATTATTTGTTTTTATAAATACATTAATTAAGTTTAATAATGAATTTACATATTCTTCATTATATATTCCTATAACTTCTTCTTTTATCTTATTTTCATTTTCATAATAATTTAAACATTTTTCATAGTTTTCTAATATGTAATATATATCACCAACTCTTTTAAGTGCACTTGTATAAAACATATGTTTTTCGCCCACAGTATTTTTAATAATATTTAAAGAATTAAGCTGTATTTTTAAAGCTTCTTCTATTTTATCCACTTTTAAATAGTTTTCTGCAAGTTTTGATAAGGCCTCTGCAAGATAAGGGTGTTTATCTCCCAATTTTTGTTCTATAATTGAACAAGATTTTTCATAATTTTTTATAGCTAAGTCATATTGTTTCATCTTAGAATAAACAGAAGATATATAATATAAATTAGCTATATATTCTTCAGAGTTTATTCCTGTTAATCCTTTTAAAATGTCTAAAGCTTGATTAAAATATCCTATGGCTTCTTCATATTTTTTAAGTTTTTCATAGCTATATCCTAAAAAATTCAAATTATCTACAAAATCTAAATTTTTATTTTTTTCTCTAATAGATAACTCATCTAAAAAATAGTATATAGCATCTTCATATTGTTCTATATCATAATATGCACAACCTATATTATGATATATATTTGTAATATTTTCATCTGTATCTTTTAAGTATTTTTTAGATAGAGATAAGGCTCTTTCAAAGCAATTTATAGAAAAGCTTTGTTTTATAGAACTTTTATTATAACAAATTCCAATATTATTTTCTGAATCTATAACAAACTTTATTCTTTTTATATCTTCAGAGTTTTCAATATTATATTCTTTTTTATCTAATATTTTTATTATTTTTTTATAATATTTTATAGCTATACTATATTTTCCTAATTTTTGTTGTATATAAGCTAAATTATATAAATCTGTACAATATTCTATGCTTTCTTTTTCTTCTTCATTATATAATTTTACAATATTTTCAACTATTTCATAACAAGAAAAAAAATCTTTTTCTTCAAAATTTTTAAAGAAATCTTTTCTAAGAGAAGCTCTTTTATTTTTATTATCCATATTTTAAAACTCCTTTAATAAATTGTTAAAAGCTTTATTTATACTATCATAAGAAAATCCACGTCTAGCTAAATATGCATAAAGCTTTTGTTTTTCTTTATAGTCTATATTTTCTATACTAATGCCTTTTAATCTTTTTAATAAAAGACTTGTTGCCTTTTCTTCTTCATTAACAAACTCTTCACTATATAAATATTTTTTAAAAATATCCTCATCTATACCAAGCATTTTTAAATCATAACTAATTTTAAAAGTTCCATATCCTTTTAAATTCATTTTATCTTTTATAAATGCTTTTGCAAATTCCTCATCGTTTATATAATTATACTTTTCTAATATTTTTATAACTTTATTAATAACATTTTGAGGAAAATCTAATTCTTCAAGTTTTTTTATAACTTGCTTTTTAGAGCGCATTTTGTATCCTAAATATTTTAAGGCTTTGTCTTTAGCTCTTTTTAATAAAAGCTTATTTAATATATAATTATATTTATCATTATCTAAAGGTTCATTTTCTTTAAGTTTATAGTATAATAAGTCTATTTCGTCTATACCAAAGGCAAACTGATTATCTATAAATATAGAATATCTTTTATTATTATTTTTTTGTTTTTCTATTTTTGTTATTATCAAAATAATCACCTTTTTATTTATGATATTTTATTATTATACCACAACTTCAATAAGAAAATAAATACATTTAATAAATAATAATTAATATTTTTTATTAAATTGTCAAACATAGGTTAAAGTTAAAATATTTTTAAATATTTATAAAGTCGTTCACTATCTTGTCTATGTTGACGTTCTATCTTTTTATTATGTCTTGATATTGCTATTCTTGTTTTTGTATACTTTATGTCTAATTTTCTTAATATTATTTTAACTATATTTTTTTAACAAATTGAAGAATAAATATACTATGGAGGAACTTTCACAAAGACTTCTTATACATAATATTAGGACCACTTTATCTAATTATAATAGGAATACCATCTATATTATGGGGATTTGTACCTTATTTCAAAAAAAGGAAAAGGTAGGGATTATCCTATTTTTCTTTTTACACAGAGAAGTGGGCAAAGTATTTGGGTGAAAAAATTACAGGTTAAAAATCAATGGCAAATTTAGTAATAAATTGATAAATGGGTGTCTGAAGGAAGAATGGCAATAGAATTTTCCATAAAATTATTGTAATCAACTTTTTAAAATGATAAAATCAAAATAGTATTTCTAAGTATAATCATTTTTATAGGAGGTCAATAAATATGCTAAAAGAACAAGATATTAAACAATACCTTAATGAAAAAAATATTGCATTTAAGGAGAATGCATCTATTATCGGTGTTATATTCCCAAATAAATTCACTTATGCTCTTGGTTAAGTTGCCACTGCTCTTTCTATGCAATATTTTGCAATGAATTTTAATGATAGTGGTATTGCTATTATAGGTTTAAATAACATTACGGGTAAATTGGAAAATGAAGCATTTCTTTTTGTCCCAAAGGAAGAAATAATAAATACTAAATTCAATAAAAAGTTAATATCTTATAAATTAGAAATTATTACATCACAAGGAACATTAGCTTTTAAAGTGAACAAAATAATGATTGGTGCTTCGTGGCATAAGCAAAATTTAGCAATAATTTTAAAAAGTTTGATTTAAATAAGTCTATTTTTGAATTTCATCTCCATATGCACAAAGTAGTTATTCTTAAGATTGACTGCTTTTTTAACAAAAGGTACCATTTTAGGTGTCTTTTAGTGTGATTTTTATTTTAATATCAAGACTTATTCAATAATGGTAAAATGAGTGTTTTTATCAATCTCAAAATACTTGAAAGTATAATTTTTATGCAGATAATTGAAAATTATATATATAATTTTTATAAAATAATCCCCTATATATTTATTTTTCTTTTTTCCAATGTTTGATAACACTATTATATTCATTTCCCTTTTTCATAACAAATGGTAAAATTCCCATTTTAAATATAAAAAAATGTTTTATATTTTGAAATGGATACTTTTTTTGTTTAGTTATATCATTATAAAAATTATTGGTTATTTTATGTATTGAGTTTTTTAATTTATTATTATTTAATGGATTAGATGAAAATGGAGTTTTTGATATAATACTACCACTAATTTTAGCTCCAAAGTATTATAAAAGTCTATTTAATACTTTAGAAGTATTTTTCCCACAATAGTTTTCATAAGTAGCCACACTAATTGCATATTTTATATATAATAATTGTTCAATTACAAAATGACCCCTATCTATAATTACTTTCATCTGTGCTGATACATTACTTGCATATGTAGGCGAACCTAAAATAATCCCGTCAGCTTCTCCCATTTTTATTGACAACTTTTCTATATTATCTTCAAATACACATTTACCTATTTTATAACATTTTCCACAGCCTATACAGTATTTAAGGTTTAAGTCAGAAACATTAAAAAATTCAATTTCTACATCTGAATTTTTTGCAATATTTTATATATTTCATTTAAAATTAAAGCAGTTGCTCCATTTTTTCTGTTACTTCCGTTTAAAATAATAATTTTCATAAAAATTCCTCCATTTAAATATTATTAGAAACTATCTAAAAGGAGAGTTTAAAATGAAATAAGAACATTGCTATCTTAAAGATTTTGGATATGAACGTTTTGAAACCTTTGTTTCAATGATTGGATGTAAATGGAAATTAAGAATAATTTATATGTTGGCATTTTATGAAGTGTTAAGATATGGCGAACTAAAACGTAAGCTTACTCCCATTACTCATAAAATGCTAACTACTCAATTAAAGGAATTAGAAAAAGATGGCTTTGTTATTCGTAAAGAATATCAACAAATTCCTTTAAGAGTAGAATATTCAATGACTGAAAAAGGAAAAGACTTACGCCCAATTGTAAAAGAAATTTATAATTGGATTATTAAATATAATATAAAATAAAAAATTAATAACTTTTAATTTATATATTTTTTAATTATCTATTTATAAAACTTTTATTATACATATTAATATTATATTTAAAGTTAAGGTATGACTTTATTTTTTGTTTTAATTTTTATCTTTTAAAACATTAGTTTTATCAAATAATACTTTATAAATATACAAAATATTCTATTTATATTACAATTAAATTAAAAAATCTTAAAATAATTGAAAATATCAAATTTAATGGTATAATAATTTGTAGACTAACAAAAAATATTAAGGGGTGTTTAAAATTTGAAAAAAAATATAAAACAGATAATAGCTTTATCTATGTCTTTATCTGTCATTACAACTAATGTTTATGCTAATACAAATTCTTCAACTAATACTATTTCTAATAGTACCGAAGCTATTAATAACGCTGTTGACACAGCTAAAGATATTATTGATGACGTGCCTAAAGATAAAAACGGCAATGCCTTAACAGGACAAGATTTACAAATATATAATATAGTTAAAAATGCTCCTGTTTATACACCAACCAACTTTACTCCTATAACAACAGAAACAACAAATGACCAACTAAACGTAACTACTAAAACAACTAAAACTGTTTTTGAAAATAATGATACTTATTATATGAATAGATTATCCTTTAAGGAAAATATAGACCAAAGATACAATATTTCTATACCTATAAAGGGCAATACTATAACTGTTAGATATGTAGACCCTGAAAAAAAGGAATGGGTAAATACTTCTAATATGGCAAATTTAAAACATACTACTTTATTTATAGATACAGACACTCATAGTTATATAGTTAGTGTGCCTGCTGTTTATAAAAACATATTTACTAATAATACTTTAACCATAGCTAGAGATAAAGAAGAAATGGTAAAAATAGAAAAAAAAGATGGATATTTTGATTTACAAATGTCCTTCCCTCAAGATAAAATCTTAATAGGCGAATATTGGTATATGGAATCTTCTTATCGTCTGGTAGACTGGTCTACAATGAAAAGTTTTGACGAACTTTTACCTCACGACCTTTCACAGACAAGACGTTGGAGCTATGACGGATACTATTTCCAAACTCCATCTAACTATAATCCAGGTGGACAAGACATATTATATAAACATCCGTCTAATTATACTGGTGCCTCCTTTACTAAATATGCTATGAACCTTTTATCAAAAAATCTTGGATACGTTATGACTGAAACTTGTATGAAAAATCAAAATCAATTAGGATATTGGGAAACAGGCCCTCAATCAGATTGGCTTTATACTGATTTTAAAATAGGCGCTGGATTTTATGACACTAGATTTAACACAGACTTTGCTACTAGCTTATTATATGCTTATCAAAACTATAATAATAAAGAGTTTTTAACTTCTGCTGTTAAATATGCTGAGTTTTTCTTACAATTTACTCAAACTGATAGCTATACTACACAAAATGGTGGTATATTAGTAGCCGACTATGGTTATCACAAAGCTACTCACGAAAAAACTCACGTTTCTTTAAATCATCAATTAGCAGAAATGAACTTTTTATATGAAATATATAATATTACTGGTGAAAAAAGATACCTTGAAACTGCTGACAAAATGTTAGTTGGTATAGAAGACACTAGAAATCAATGGGTTTTACCAGATGGTAATTTAAACTATGCTTTATATTATACAAAGGATACTAATAAAATGGAAGATTATCCTTATTTAACTTATAACGACCTTTTTCAAACAAAAGCATTACTTAATAAGTTATTTAATAAAACCAATGATACTGTTGAATTTTTAATGGCGTCTAAAAAAATGTGGATGGATAATAACAATGTTACTGGTTATATGAAATAATTTAAAATACTAAAATAAAAAATAATAGAGAAAATCTCTATTATTTTTTATTTTTTTCAATTAAGCTATAACTTTATTGTTCTAGATAAAATTTATAAACTTACTTTTTATTTTAATACTATGGTAATTTTACAAAACAAAATTACCATAGTATCAAAGAAGAATACTAGAAATAGCTTGTTTATTTTGATATAATGTATCAAAATAAACTAATTGATACAAAGTATCAAAAAAATTGATTATAGTTCACTCAAAAAATTAGGGGGAATGAGTGGTACAATATAATTATTACCACTTATTAGATTTATATACATATTTTCTATAATAAATAAATGTTAAAGTGTCAAACATAGGTTACACTTAAAAGATTTTTTAACAAAGATAAGAATGAGTATAAAATAATACTATCTTATCTTTGTTAAATTTGTTGATATAGTAGATTTATATATAATTAAAATACACCTAAATACTGTTCTACTACTTGATTAGGTGATTTAAACCCTAAACAAGTTTTTATATAATTGTTTGATTTATCCTGATATTTAGCTAATTGTTTTCTTCCATCTTCTAAATTAAACATTTTTAAGTACTTATAAAATCTCTCACTATCTTGTCTATGTTGGCGTTCTACCTTTCCATTATGTCTTGGTGTAGCTATTCTTGTTCTTGTATATTTTATATCTAATTTTCTTAATATCATTTCAAACATTGTTTCTCCTTGTTCTTTTCTTTGAAGATTAGTAAATTCAACTCCATTATCTGTTTGTATCTCTCTTATTATAAATGGGGCTTTTTTTATTAATTCTAATATAAATAAGTAAGA
>CALWOZ010000074.1 GCA_944383305.1 uncultured Clostridia bacterium
TGTTCCTTTCTTCAGTTTGATTGTAAAAATATTTTTTAATAATTAGTCCACCTTTTAGGTGGGCTTTTTAATTTACCTCCTTTCAATATTTAGTTTTTAGTGTACATATTGTAATTTTTTGCCTTTTCTTGTATAATTATTGTATCCGTATTTTAAAACTGCCATTTTAGAGTATGGAAATATACAAGAAAGGAGGTGTACATATGGATTTAAAAGATTTTTCTAATAAATTAAACCAAATTGGAAAAAATGCTCAAAAAACTAATTATTCTGCCGAAGAACTTCTAACAAATGACTTTTTTAGAAAAAATACAAAGTTTTCATCATTACAAGAATTTTTAGATTGTGGTAACTTTCCTTATAATCTTAAAGAAATAGATGAAAATACTATGAATACATTTGTTTCAAATAATACAAAATTTAATACTTGGGTTGAAATGTTAGAAGAAGCAACTGTTTTTAAAGTGTTTAAGCCTTTACTTTAATTCAACTTGTAATTCTAGTCCAGAAAGTATTGAGTTTATTTCATTAACTAACTTATTTAGTTTCTGGATTTTTTCTAATAAAATTTCAGTATTTTTAATTTCAATATTAGTTTTAATTGTTTCGCATTTAACCTTATTTTCTATTAACTCTGTTTTGCCTAGAGTATACTGTTCACCATTTAAAACTGATGTGTTAATGCTTGCCATAACAACACCTCCTATTTAGTTTTCAATGTACTTTAACAAATTTTATAGCAATAGCAGTCTAAAAGTTTCTCTTCCTTTAGGTGTTATCAATGTTTGAGTTCCAGCCCATTTAGTTTTTTCATTAAAACATTCTTTCATTTCAAATAAACCATTGTTTTTATCTGCATAAGGCATTAACTTGCCTCTTTTATCCCTATATAAATATTTCTTACCTAAAAGAAATTTTACAAAGAGTTTTTCACCTATCTTAAGTTGTTTAGCTGTTTCTCTAATACTAGTTAATAAATTTCTATCTACCAACTCGTCAAAGTATTCTGCTTTAGGTTTCATTATTTGATTATCAACAGTTAATTCACTGTTTTTTATTAATAATCTTTTATTCTTTTCTTGTTCTTCTTTTAAAGTTGTAGCTAATTGTATTAATGTATCTGGATTTAATATAGCCTCTTCTATTTTTTGTGGTGTTAAATATCCTCCGTGTTTTCTTATAGATGGTAAAACTTCATTTGTTATCCAGCGTTTAAATTCTTTTGCTTGTGGCAATTTACTTGATAAAATTAGAGAGTATAAACCACTTTCGTTTATTAACCAACCTCCTCTCTGACCTAAACTCGATAACGTTTCGTTATTGAGTTTATCTTCTTCATCCACGTGGTCTTGTAGTGCTTTACTTACATTTTTATATCCCAAAGCCTCTGCCACATCTTTTCCAACAAACCATACTTCATCATTAATAATTAAAGTTCTTATTTCTCCAAAACTTTCATTCTTAAATAATTCTATATTGTTCATAATTTCCTCCTTTATTCAGTTTTCAATGTTCATTCTTGTTAAGATGTTTGCTGCAGATTAGTTTCAAATAAATATTCAAATTTGCAATTATATAATGTACATAATTTTTTACACTCTTGAATCTTGAAAGCTTCTGTATTTTTTTTTACTTCATATGATTTTCTTGACAAGCCTAAAAAATTTGCTACGTATTCATTAGTATGCCCAAATCTTGCTTGTTCTGCGTTAAGATTAGGATACATATTTATCACTCCTCACTTAAGTTTTATTAGCATTTTGCTTATTATATCCATATTATATTACCATTTTGATAAGTTGTCAAGTCTTTTTTTGGAAAAATATTATCAATTTGCTAATTTTATATTGACACATGTAAAGAAAGCCTTTATACTTTAGATAAGGAGGGGATATAATTGAGTTTTGGAAATAAATTAGTATTTGCAAGAGAAAAAAAGAATTTAACCCAAAAGAAACTTGCAGAATTGTTAGACATAACACCTACAAGATTAAATTATTGGGAAAAAGATAAACGTGAACCTGATGTAGTGATGATTAAAAAAATTGCTAATATATTAGATACTACTGGAGATTTTTTGTTAGGTTTGGAAGATTATGATGCTAAAAAAAATAATATTAAAAGAAATAAATTACTTAACTCGTATGATAAACTCAATACTGAAGGTCAAGAAAAAGCAATAGAACGCGTAGAAGAACTTACACAAATACCAAAATATACAATAGATAATATCTCGGAAGAATTAAGTATAACACGAGAAGATATCAAAGACATAAATTTATATGAAATTCCTGCAAGTGCTGGTACTGGTATGCTTATCACAGACAATGTGCCTTATGAGATAAAACAAGTTGATTTAACCATAGCACCACACGCAAGAAAAGCAGACTTTGCTTTATACGTTCGTGGAGATAGTATGGAACCTAATTACTATGACGGAGATATAGTATTTGTTAAAGAACAACCATATATTGATAATGGTCAAATAGGTATTTTTATTTATGACAATGAAACGTATATAAAAAAGTACTCTGTACAAGAAGATGGTGTATATTTAATTTCTTTAAATAAAAAATATCCACCTATCAAAATTGAAGAAAATGTTATTTTCAAAACTTGTGGTATAGTTTTATAATTATTTTTAAAATTATCTATTGACAATACCATATCTTACATTTATAATAATGATATATTTAATTTGCATTATAGTAAGTTAGATTATATAGTTTTCTTTATAGCTACTTAATAATTAAGTAGCTATTTTTATTTAAGTAAAATTCCCCCATTGACAATATAATATTTTAAGATTATAATAATAATGCGACTAATCACTAAATAAGTTACTGTTTAAACACTAACTTATCAACAATTTAGTGCTTAGGTTTATCTTTTGTTAATTAATAAATATAGCCACTTATATTTTATATAAGTGGTTA
This sequence comes from uncultured Clostridia bacterium, assembly GCA_944383305.1. Lineage (GTDB taxonomy): Bacteria > Bacillota > Clostridia > Lachnospirales > CAG-274 > Tyzzerella. Next base: position 2,937 of record CALWOZ010000074.1, read on the forward strand.
TGTTTATTTTTAATTTATAAATATTATATTATAAATAATCAACTATAAAATACTACTAAATTGAATGTAGCTTGAATTATAATTTTATTTATTTTTGATTTATCAAACTATTAACAAAGACCAATTTATAATTTTACACAAAAAAAGACTTAGGAGCAACTAAGTCTTTTTATTAATTCATAATCATCTTATATGGTTCAAAGTAATCATTTATAAATTTTGATTCTATCACATCTATATCTCTACTCTTTAATATTTGTGTATTTTCTCTATTTATTTTGTTATCACTATTAATTATAGTTGCTATTCTTTCATTATCTTTTAAATCTAAATCATCTTTTGCAAATAAAAGCATCTTAACATTATTTTTATTTAATTGGTTTATTACCCTTATATGAATTTGAGGTAAATCTTTACGTTTTACTTTACCTACACTTAAATCAAATTGATTAGGTAAGGTACTTTTACCAGAGATACTATATACTCTATCGCTGTATATAATATTATTATCATCTAAATATTCCATAATATCACTAATAAACATACTCTTGACATTATTTTTAGAAATTAAATTTAAATCATTTACATTTATAATAGCCTGTATTAGTTGGTGTTTACGAATAGGAAAGTCTAATATATCATAAAAATCTGTATAAATATCATTTAGTTCTTTTCCCAATTTACAACCATTCGTCAAAAGGATATTATTAAATAACTCTTTTCTTGTTCTTTTTAATTCTATTTTATTTAGTTCTAGTTCATTTAATGTATTTCCATAGTCAGTAAGGTAAATTTTATCCCCTATTTGCTTTGCAAATAAATATATATACGAACCTGTTAAGTCTGTAAAAGGAGTTTTTATTTCTACCCATTCATTATTTAAATCTTTATATGAATTTTCTTTTACCCATTCCAAATAAACCTTTCTTAAGCTATCTGCGTTAAAATCCATAAAAACTCTCCTTTCTTAGAATTATAAAAAACTCTGCGCAATTACTACTCTTTCTAAATTACGTACATTAATTTTATTCAAAAAAGCTATTAATATTTCAATTAAATCACTAACATCATTTATATCTTTATATTTAATATATTGTTCCAATGGAAACGCTATATTAAATTTTTCATTAAATATATGTATATGTGGACAAGGTACATTTAATGGCAAATCATCAAATTCTTCTAGCGCTACTTCTGGATTTTTATGCTCTGCACCATTTATATCTATTCTAATTAAATTGTTTCTTTCATATATAAGTGCATATGTAATTTTTAATTCTTGTTTGTCTGGTCTAGTAATTTTTCTATTTAGTATAAGTTCAAACTTATGCCTATGATTTTCTGAAAAAATTTCTATTGTTTTAGAATGCTTAATCATAGGAAAATTTATATATTGATCTTTTAATATTTTTAATTCTTCAATTAGTTCATCAACTAATTCTTTAGTTAAACTATTCATACATTAATTATATCCTTTTTGCTAAATTAATATTTATATTATATGTAATTTTCTTAATTTTAACATACAATAATTTATATTTCAACATAAAAATTATATGGCTGTGATTGTTAAGTATAAAATATTGATACTATTTTATATATATTTCTATTTACAAACAGAGAAAATATTTGTATAATAAAAATAACTCCCTTAAGGGAGTTAAATATTTATTTACTTATCATCAAACCTGCCCGCTTTAGAAAGGATTGATAATATGAGTAAATTAAATATCTCTAATATAGAGTTAAAGTATCTTAACTTTAACATAAAAGAGTTTAAAAGTCAAGGGTATACTTATTACCGCATACAAAAACAACTTGATAAAAATAATAAGGTTAATGTTACTGGTAAATCTAAAGAAGACGTAAAAGAAAAATATTTTAGTAAATTAGAAGAATTTTTAAACAATGACATAACAAATTTAGATATTCAAAAAATGACTTTTGCTGAATTCGTACATTATTATTTATTTGATATAGTATTGCCTAGTGGCTCTATAAAACAAGGGTCATTTACTTGCTATAATAATATTTATAGAAAACATATAGAATGCAGCGCTATCGGCAAAATAAAACTTACTGAATTAAAAAAAGAACAGCTACAAAAATATTTCAATGATTTATGCAAAACAAATCTTAAAATATCAACTATAAAAGCAATTAAAACTTTTATAAGTACCGTATTAAACTATGGGGTTAATGAAGATTATATAACCAAAAATTATTGTACTTCAGTTAAATTGCCTAAAGATACTACTAGAAAGAAAAATAAATTTCTTACAGACGATGAAGTACAACTAATTTTTAAAAATTGTGAAGATTCAAAATTGCTAGTAATTATAAAAATATGTTTATCTACTGGAATGAGAATTAATGAAATATTAGCACTTACAGAAAATGACTTTAATTTTGAAGATTGTTCTATTAGAGTAAATAAAACTTTATCGTATTGTAGAATATTTAAAGACGATAAAAGCTATAAAAGACGAGTAATTGTAACTACTCCAAAGTCTAAGTCTAGTGACAGAACAGTATATTTTAACCCTAATATTTCAAACGATATAAAAAAATATATCACTTTTCAAAAAGAAAAATATTTAAAATTTGGCAGAAAATATACCCCTGATAACATTATCTTTACAAATAAAAATTTTGATTATATAGGATATAGAAGTTTAACATACCATTTAGGTATGTTGTTTAAAAAGTGTAATATAAATGCTAGTGGCTTTCATATTTTTAGGCATACAAGTGGGAGCAAACTTTATGAAATGGGTGTTAATATAAAGACTATATCAGAACAATTAGGTCATTCTAATACCAACATAACAAGCAATATATATGTCCATTTAGACAAAGAAAAGAAAAAAGATGCTATAAAACATCTAAATACATATTTTGAAAGTGTATAATATCCATTTTAATTGTATAAATATAAATTTATAAAATATTTTAATTTTAAAAAGTTAGTAAAAAAGTTAGTAAAAATCCCCTTAAATCCATTGAAATGTTGATTTTTAAGGGGTTTGCTAACTTTTTTACATATTAGTATATTTTTTGTAAATTTATACCAATATAGTAATGATTTAATATTTCTTCATATTTTTTACCATCTTGCGCCATAAAATTAGCACCATATTGACTCATACCTGCCCCATGACCATATCCTTTTGTTGTAAAGTCTATACTATCCTTTGTTTTTTCTATGGTAAAATTAGTAGACCTAAGTCCAAATAAAGTTCTTATTTCTCGCCCACTAATTTTTTGACTACATACATTAACATTAAGTACATAACCTGCTTGTGACCTTTCGTCTATTTCAAAACTACTTATTATAGTATTTTTATCTAAATTTTTATATTCTTTAGAAAGTTTATCTATGATTTGACTATTTGGTATAGATGTTGTATATATAAAATTAGGAGCTTGCTCGTCAACCTTACTGTCTACACTTTTTATATAAGGTAAATTTTTACCCCATATATTTTCAGAAACTTCTGTTACACCTGCACTTGTAGAATGAAAAACAGCTTCTATTGGTTCATCTTCATATGTCATAATAATACCCTCTGTTTCATATACAGCATTTTTTACTTTATTATAATATGTGTCAAAATTATTTCCCCATTTAGCTTTCATCTCATCTATGCTATTATACGCTTGTCCTATTGAATTATAGTCAACTTTAGCATTTATATCATCTATTCTTTTATATGCGTATGTTCTAGCTGCAACCGCTTGTGCTTTTAATGCTTCTTCTTCAAAACTAATAGGCATTTCTGCTGATACTACACCAACTATATAGTCTTCAAAATTATTATTTTTTTTAATTGTACTATTTTGTTCACTATTTTTATTATTTTCATCATCTAAAATTTCTACATTGTTTACAATATCTATATTATTTTCTACTTTTTTATCATCTAAAATATTATTATCATTTTTTGTAACATAAACTGTAATTGCTGGTATAAATACCACTATTGTTAATATATATATACCAAAAATAAAAATACTTTTAAACATAAAATCACCTCAAAAGATTATATGTCTAAAAAGTATTTTTATTACTTATAATTAAGTTATGACTTTATTCTTCAAAACAAAAATTATAAACGGGGTTTTGTTTTAATTTTTGTTACAGAAGAATATTAGGAATAACTGATTTTTAGTACAGCGTACTAAAAAAATTATTACTTATAATTAAGCTCTGACTTTATTCTTCAATATAAAAATTATAAA
>CALWOZ010000075.1 GCA_944383305.1 uncultured Clostridia bacterium
CTTAACGCTCTACTTTTTAGATTTACTTTATATAACATATTTTTTATTTCAAATTTTTCCATAATTTTATCTCCTTTATTATAAATAATTAATTCCATATACTCCAAAAAGCACCACCTGCTCCTGCACCTTTTCTTGCTTCATTTATTATTAAATCTATATCAAATTGTTGTTTACTTCTTTTATAACTAGCAGGGTCTGCTACAAGTATTTTTCCATTACTGGTTATTCCCCTTAACACTATAAAATGTCCACTATTTGTAAATGTTCCTTTACTCATTAAAGCTACTACTAACTTACCATTGTTAAGTACGTCTACTACTTTTGCCTTATCATTTCCAAGTCCCTCTACATTTAAACCAAAAGCCTTTGCACAGTTTGGTATTAAGCTATGATATGAACCACTTCCTTTTGCATAATAACCATTTTCTACACTCCAATTACACATATAAATAGGGTCATATATTTGCCCTGTTAAACTAGATACTACAATAGCCATCGAAGTTGGTCCACAACCGTGTGTACCAACTTTGTCTGTCCCATATAACTGATTTTTATACTTTTCATCTAATTGATTAAAATATACAACATTGATTTCATTGTCTGTAAAAACTATATCTCCGTATTCTTGTCCATCTGCCTCGATATAGTCTTTATCATATATACCTATACTTTGATTATATCCATAATCTTTTTGAAATTGTTCTATTGCTATTATTTCATCTCCAAAAATAAATTCCTTAAACATATCTAACGGACTTGTTATTAAGTATAAAAAAAAGGCTATTAACATTAATAGCCCTGTAACTAATGATACTATAAATATTAAAGCCTTTTTTCTTTTTTGTTCATCTACTGATAATTTGATTAGCAACTTTATTGCCACTTCTTTCATATATTAAAACCACCTCTTATGTACACTCTTTAATAAATCTTATTTTTAAAATAAAATAATAACTTAATTATAGGATATTAAATCATTTAATAATAGTAACATAAAATTTCCATCTAAATGGTACTTTATATTTCTATTAATAAGATTTAAATTTTTAATTAAATTCTCCAAAACAACAATTTCATCATAAATTAATATTTTACTAGTATTTAATCTAAATATAATTGATACCACATTTTCTATATTATAATGCTTGATTATGTTAAACATAAAAACTATATCTATATTTTGGTTCAAATTACAGCTTTTTTCTAAAACATTATTATTAATATATTCTATATTTTTGTTATAATAAAACATACTATTTATATATAAAACATTTTCATTTTTATCAACAGCATAATATTTTTCAATATTAATACCTAAAGAAAATATATAATAGGCATTATGTAATAATCCACATCCAATGTCAAGAATATGTTTTGGATTAGTTTTTTTTATCATATTTTTCAAATAATTATAGTAACCATAATAATAATTGTTATATTCTAATATAGATTGGTGTGTTAATTCTGGAATAAATAATTTTGATGGTTTATGAGTAATAATATCTATTATTTCATTATCTATATAAAAATTATATTTCTTTATTTGTTTATACAAATTTAAAATAACATTAACTTTTTCATACCAAAGTCTTGTTTTATAAATACTACTATCTATTTTAGAAATAAATCCGTCTATTCTGCCTTCTAAATATTCTTCATATTTTTTTGACTTAAACATATAATTATTCATAGTCTATAACCTCTAATTTATTAGTTTTCAAAATCCAGTCACAAGACAATGTACTACAACTAACTATTTGATTCTGTTTTTGACATAATAATGGTCTTAATTGTGACCTAGGATTATCTTCTCCTACAATAATATCATATATATTTTTAATAGGTATGTTTAACTTAAAAGGAGTTAAAATACTAGCTATTTGTCCATCTTCTTTAAGAACAGCTAATGATACATTTAATTCTAAAATTCCTTTTTTATGATGTATATAGCATTTATTAAATTTGGTAATCTCTATGAAACTTTTTTCACTGAAATAATTATTTTCAGTATTAACAAATAGATTTGACATTCTTGGTAGACATCTAAATTGTAATGATTGTCTTCTTAATGCATTAGTAACATTAGTTTTATTTGATTTACCTCCTATAATATCTCCTGTGAATTTACCTTTATCAAATATAATAATATATTGTGACTTAATTCCCATATCATCATACTTATAATACCCAAAAGAACCTTTTATATTTGGCATATCTTTTATTGTTAGATTTAATCTTGATATATTGTTTAAATAATTATAGTATTTAAACAAGTTATAATTGTCTATTTCAAAGATATGTCCTAAGATTTCATGTGATAATGTAGCAGCTGCCTGTTCTTTTAGTAAAACTATTTTTTTATTACACCTATTAAAATTTATAACTTTTAATTTATTAAAATCATTAAAAGTTTTTAAAATATTTTCTATATGATCTATACACTCTTTTTTTTATTATATATTATGTAGTCTAAACTTGTATCACCATAGAATATTTCAATGCATATACTTTCATTCAAGCTACTTTTTACGTCTCTTAAATTAAAAAAACAAACATCATTATAGTAAAAATAAACTCTAAACCAAAAATTATTTTTAGCCATTTCTAATAATTTTTGAAATAAACTCTTATAAGTATGATTAAAAACATTTTTGTTAATACTAAATGAATATAAATTTTGATTTAGTATTTCTAATTCTATTGGTCTAATAGACAAATAATCGCTATATTCAGATTTTTTATTCATATTATGTTCATATATAACGTTATTCACTATATTATATATTAACTCATATTTTAAATATCTTACTTTATTAAACATATTATTTTTGTCTCCAAGTCATTTTTTTCTCAATTAAGAAAATGGAAATAATACTAAAGCATATTAATATAATAATGCTTTTTACATCACTTCTTCCACTACACCCTTCTCTTAGTATATTTGCTATGTATGTTGTGGGTATAAAGTATGATATTATTTTTATAAAATATGGCATTTCACTTATTGGTATGAATACCGGTGCTAAATATACAACTAACGGCTGAAAAATTTGAGTAATCATACTTGCCTGTTGTGCATTTTTTGAATATATTCCTATAAATACTCCCATTGCAGACAATGAAAATCCTGAAAGTATAATAGCAAATACAATACCAAAACTAAATGATAAATTCATTTTCAAAATATATTTTCCTGTAAGATAAATAATTATCATAGATGGAATTGTTGTAAGTGTGGCTCTAAATATGTATGCAATAATTAAATTTATTTTTTTAAAAGGTAATACAGCATAATAGTCAAATCCGTTTAGTTGCTTTAAAACACTTAACTCTTGTCCCAATGTTAGCATAGTTCCTGTCACTAATGATATGGTCATATTACCTGTCAATATGAAAATATCATAAGCCTTATTATCACTCATTAAATTATGTAGGAAAAACATTATACTTATAGGTGTTATTAAAACTATTATAAGTGCCCAAACCCAATTTAATCTTAGTCCTAATATTTCTGCTTTACATAATATAAATTGACTTTTTAATATGTTTTTAAAATAGCTTTTTTTAGGTGCCTCAATAGAAAACTCATTCCAATTATAATCTGTTTTATTCATTTTTAGTCACCTCACTTAAATAAACATCTACTAATGTTGGTTTTTCAATATTAATATTTCTAACAATATTTTTCAATTCTCCGTTAAAAATATTTTCTAAAATTAAATTTAACTCTCTCTCATTAGTATCAATTTTATAATTTGTATCATCAATTTTAATTAAATTGTATTTTAAGTTTTCAAGCTTATGCTGGTCTATATTATAAGGAAGTTCAAATTTTACTGAAATATTCATATCTAGGTTTCTTATTATATCTGAAGGTCTTCCCTTTTTTAAAATTTCACCATCTTTTATTATGGCTATTCTGTCAACTACATCTTGAGCTTCATATATATTGTGTGTAACAAGTAAAAATGAAATTCCCAGTTGCTTTTTTAATGTTTTTACTAATTCCCATAATAAAAATCTTTTTTCTGGATCCATATCATTAGTTGGTTCGTCTAATACAATAAACTTTCTAAATCCCATAAGAGAGGCTATAAACCCTATAATTCTAGTTTCTCCACCACTTAAATTGTACATAATTCTGTCTTTTAAATCTTCTATTTTAAAGTATTTTATTAAATTTTCCATTTGTTTAATAGCTTTTTCTTTGGATAATCCTCTGTACATTCCTGTATAGACTATAAATTCTTTAACTTTTAACGCTCTATGAGGATATAGCGATTGGCTTAAATATGCTAAATGATAAGGTATTTCAGAACTATTGTTGATAATGTCAATGTTATCAATATATATTTTCCCTTTTGTTGGTAACAAAAGTCCACATATTTGCCTAACAAGTGTAGTTTTACCAGCTCCATTTTTCCCCAACAGTCCAAATATTTCACCTTGAAAAATTTCTAAATTTATGTCATTATTAGCATATCTATTTAAGTTTTCATATTTCTTAAATAAATTTTCTACTTTTAAAACTTCTAAACTCAAAGCACTACCTCCTTTATGATAAAACTTAAATTTTAAAATTCTTTATAAATATTTTCAAAATTAATTTTATTTTTAGGGAACTTATTAGCCTCATATATTTCTTGACATAGAGGATATGGTGCTAAAATATCTCCATACTGAGCATAAGTAGATGCCCTGCAAGCTCCGCCACAATGTTCTAATTCTTTACAAATTGAACAAACCCCTTTTATTTTTAGTAAATTACTATTTTTGTCTAAACATATTTTTTTCAACTTATTTAATATTGTACTAAATTCATCAGTAAGTATATTCCCCATTTCATATTCTGCATAGTTTAATTCTGTAAAATCTGAACATACAACGATTCTTCCATCTGGTCTTATACTGAATGAATTACTTCCTCTTCTACAACGTGATCTTGGTTTTCTAACATTTGATATTGATAAGTCTTCTGTAAAAGCTGGTGGAACACTTAATATAATATTTAAATTATTATGTTTTGAGCTATTATAATCATTTATAAATTTTATTACATCTAAAACTTCACCAACATTTAAAAAGTTTTCCTCATTTTTTAATGCATTAGATATTTTTATAACATTTGGAGTTATAGCTAATGTATTAACTTTTAAATCTTCACATAAATTTGTCATTGAACCATTAAATATATCATTATAATTAAATTTATTTAAAACTACGGCAACTATAACAGGTATATTATATTTTTTTAATAATTTTATATTATCTGAAACCTTATCAAAGTTACCTTCTCCTCTTTGCTTACTATTGGTTTTTTCTGAACTTCCATCTAAACTAACTTGTACTAATATTTTATATTTAGATATCTTTTTAATAAATTCTTCATTAAGTAAATATCCATTTGTTAACAACTGAATTTTCATTCCTTTTTTATCTATATAATCCAATAATTCAGGTAGTTCATTATATGTTAAAGGCTCTCCACCTGTAACTATTACTGAGAGCAATCCATTATCAGACAATTTGTCTATTATATCTTTCCATTCTTGAAGTTTAATACTTTTATTGTTGGTAATATTTTCTGTCTTAATAAAACAATGCTTACATCTAAAATTACATCCTGTTGTTACAATCAAATCAACTTGTGTAATAGGAACAAATTCAAAATCTTCATATAATTCTACTTCTTTTTTTGCCTCGTTTGAAATAATTAGTTTATTTTTAATATTTTTATTATTTATAGTTATCAAGTTTCTATTATATAGACCAACCACTATATTTTTAACCTTTTCTGTCAAAATTTCTTCAAAGTTTAATAACTCATCCTCTGTATTATTATATACTACAGTTTTTAATAAATTAATAAGCTCTTCAAATTTCATTTCTTTTTCTAATATTCTCCAAACTGTGTAAGTGGCTCTATTTAGTATATATCCTGGTTCAACAATTGTTAAATCTTCACCACTATTTGAATTAAATTGCCTAAAGTCAATACCGTCAATTTTCTTTAATAAAGCACCTTTTAAATTATCCATTAAATATCATCTCATAACTATTTTTACTAATTTTGTAATATTATGAATTTGTAATATTATTGAAATATAGTATATTTTTATTAATTTTACATTATTATACTAATATAGTCAATATTTTTATTTTTATTAATTTTATATTATTATATCAATATAGTAAATATTTAAAACTTAATTTATTGACTATTATTAAATTTATTATCATAATTCTATAATATAAGGAGGTGATACTTATGATTAATAAAGATAATAAGTTTACTATCTTAAACATTGAAGGGTTCGATGATATTTATGACTGCGAAGCTGATGGTTCTTGTGGAAATGGTCATATACATACCATTATGTAGAATCTATATAGTTTAATCAACAATTGTTAAATGCATTGTTACAATTCTATAATATGAGGAGGTGATATTTATGATTAACAAAGATAATGAGTTTACTATCTTAAACATTGAAGAGTTCACATTAGATGATTTTACTGATGATATTTATGACTGTGAAGCTGATGGTTCTTGTGGAAGTGGTCATATACATACTATTATGTAAAAGCTATATAAGTTCAATCAACAATTCTAATTTTTTAAATAATTAGAATTGTCGGTTGGACTTATTAGTTATATAATTTTATTCACTATATATAACTATATCTACGTATTCTTGTCCCTCTGCCTCAATATAGTCTTTATCATATATACCTATACTTTGGTTATATCCATAATCTTTTTGAAATTGTTCTATTGCTATTATTTCATCTCCAAAAATAAATTCCTTAAACATATCTAACGGACTTGTTATTAAGTATAAAAAAAAGGCTATTAATATTAATAGCCCTGTAACTAATGATACTATAAATATTAAAGCCTTTTTCCTTTTTTCTTCACTTATTGATAATTGAATTAATATTTTTATTGCTATTTCTTTCATCTGTAAAACTCCTTTTAAATTAATAAAATTCAATACATTTTAATGTTTTTATATCTAATAAA
>CALWOZ010000076.1 GCA_944383305.1 uncultured Clostridia bacterium
ACTTTTAAGTCCTCATTTATTTTTTCCACATCTGTTCTAATATATAGTCGTATAAGTGATGCGATTAAAACTACAGTTAATATTATTATGAATACTATAAAAACATTTTTTCCCGCATTTTTTTTATTTCTTTTTACTCTTCTATATTTTTGCATAAAAAAACCTCCTTTGGAAAACTTTTCTTATACCTTTATGTTTTCCAAAAGAAATTTTTTTTAATCATGTATTTTTAAATTTCTATTGAAATTTCTAGCAATATATATATATAATAGCCTTATATTAATTTACTTATTATGGGGGGATTACTTTATGGAAAAATATCAATTAACTTTTCCACAATTATCACTTTGGAGTGTAGAACAATTTTATAAAGGCACAAGTATAAATGTCATAACTGGATTTATAAAAATAAATGAAACTGTAAACTTTCATTTATTTAACGACGCTATAGAAATATTAATTAAAAATACTGATATCTTTGGAATGCATCTATCATACGAAAATGGCGAATTAACACAAGTTTTGACAACACCTAAAAATAAGGGAATTCGCTTAATAAATGTATCTTGCAAAGAAGAATTAGAAAATTTACAAAATACTATTGCCAAAACCCCTTTTAATATCTTTGAAGACGACTTGTTCGATTTTACTATATTTAAACTTCCAGATAACACTGGGGGTGTTATTGGGCGCTTTCATCATATTATTTGTGATGCATGGGCTACTAGCTTAATAATTACTAGAATAATGACAATTTATCAAAATTTATTGAATAATCTATCACCTACTGAAGGGATTAATTTTGAATCCTATGTTAACTATATTGTTTCTGAAGAATTATATGTAAATAGTCCGAAATTTAAAAAGTCAAAAAAATTTTGGCTTAATACTTTTAACTCTAATTTTTCCTACAGCTATTTGTCTTCGAATGTTTCTAACTCTTGCACTGCAGACAGAGCAACATATTCGATCGAAAAAAATCTAGCCAAAAAATTAAATGATTTTTGCGAGGTAAATTCTATTTCTTTACCTTTATTATTAATTTCTGTAATTGGAATTTATTTGGCAAAAATTAATAATAATTCTTGCGCTACAATTGGCCTTCCTATTTTAAATAGAACTAATTTTAAAGAAAAAAACTCAATCGGTGCATTTATAAGTACTATTCCTTTTAAAATGGATATTGATTATAATAAAACATATTTAAATTTTATTTTAGATTTAAAAAAGGATTATTTTAATATCCTTAGAAATCAAAAATATCCATATACAGCTATACTAGAAGATTTAAGGAAAACAACAAATATATCGAAAAGTCTTTATGACATTTCATTTTCTTATCAAAATGCCAGAGATAATAACCAATTATCTTCTATTAATTATACTACTGGTTGGGTATTTAATGGTTGCGTTTCTAATAATATGGATATTCATATATATGACATGGACAACACAGGTGATTTATCAATATTATTTGATTATAGAAAAGATTTATTCAAAGCTTCTGACGTTGAAGAAATATATAATAATTTGATAAATATTTTAAATCAGATTATATCTAATCCTAATATTTTATTAAATGATATCTCTTCGATTGATAAAAATGTAGAAAATTTTATTACGAATAACTATAACAACACAAAAGCCGAATTTCCAGGGAATACACCTATTATAAAATTATTCGAAGAACAGGCAAAATTGTCTTATACTAAACTCGCCCTTATAGAAGGCGAAAAAGAACTGACCTATGCTGAACTTCTTAATAGTGTTAATAATTTAGCTTATAATCTTTCGAAAAATGGTCTTAAATATCAAGATAAGGTATGCTTGTTTTTTGACAACTCTATAGAATTGGTTGTTTCCATACTTGCATGTTTAAAGCTAGGCGTTTGCTATATTCCTTTAAACACTTCTTTTCCTTTTGAAAGAGTTAAATATATCATGAATGATAGTAACTCTGCCAAAATTTTAACCAATTCTAAAAACATTTCTAAATTGGCTGAATTTAACAACTCTATAATTATAGATTATGAAGATCTAAATTTTGAAGCAAAACACTCATATAATGAAAAATTGCTAAACTCAAATGATTTAGTATATATAATTTACACCTCTGGTTCTACTGGAAATCCTAAAGGTGTACAAATTGCAAATAAAAGCTTAGTAAACTACATCTATTGGTGTACAAAACAGTATGTAACAACTACCCCATGTAATTTTCCATTATATTCTTCTATTGCTTTTGATTTAACAGTTACATCAATATATACACCTTTAATCTCTGGTAATTCTATTTATATTTATAACAATTCAAACCCAGAGTTATTAATTAAGGAAATTGTTGCTGATAAAAAAATACAAGTTCTAAAATTAACTCCAGCACATCTTTCTTTATTATTAGATGTTGCTACTCCAGATTCTTGTATTAAAGAATTAATCGTTGGTGGTGATATTTTAACTACCGAAACATGTAAAGCTATTATTAATAAATTTCATAATGGAATTAAAATATACAATGAATATGGTCCAACAGAAGCCACAGTTGGTTGTATGATATATGAATATAGCCTTTTGGATGATTATGTTTCTGTTCCTATTGGAAAACCTATTAATAATGTACAAATATATTTGTTTAACTCATGTATGAATTTAATGCCTTTTAATACTATTGGAGAAATGTATATAGGTGGAGATTGTTTGTCTAAGGGATATTTAAATCTACCTACAGTAACTGAAAATAGTTTTATAAAAAATCCATTTAACGAAAATGAAATTTTATATAAAACTGGAGATTTAGCTAAATTACATCCAAATGGATCTATGGAATATATTGGTAGATGTGATTTTCAAATAAAAATAAATGGATATAGAATAGAAACTGGAGAAGTACAGTCTCAAATTTTAAAGTATCCTAATATAAAAGATTGTTATGTCATAGATATGCAAATTAAAAATAATAAAGAACTTTGTGCATACTATGTAGAAAATAAACATGTGGATATAGATGATTTAATTTCTACTTTAGATAAAAAATTACCTAATTACATGATACCTAAACATTTTATTAAAATGGGCAGTCTTCCAATGACTGTTAATGGCAAAATAAATAGAAAAGAACTTCCTTTACCAACAATAAAAAGAAAGGTTGCTATTGTTAAACCTGCTAATACAATTGAAGAATTACTTTGCAATATTTTTTGCAAAGTTCTGGAAATAGAAGAAATTAGTACAGTAGAAAATATTTTTAACTACTATGTAGATTCTCTTAGTTTAATAAAAATTCAAACTATCTTATATTCAGAAGGATATAATTTGGATACACAGGACTTTTATAATAATAAAACTATAAAAAGTTTAGCAGATAAGATTATAAATGGCTCTGCATCAGAAGAAGATTCTACAGAGAATTTTAAAGATGTAAACTTTTCTATATCTGATATCCAAAAAGATATTACTACAAATATAAATTTCAAAAACATTTTTCTTTTTGGAGCAACAGGATTTTTAGGAATCCATATATTACATGAATTATTACTTAATACTAATTCTAATATTTATTGTTTAATACGAAGGAAAAATGGTTCTATTCCTAGACAAAGGCTAGAAGAAAAATTAAAATTTTATTTTCCAAATGAAAATTTAGAAAAATATAAAGACAGAATTATAATATTAGAAGGTAATTTACTAGATGAACATTTTGGATTAGATAAGGTTGTTTATAACAAACTTATTCGAGATATTGATATCTGTATACATTCTGCAGCTCTAGTGAAACATTATGGGGACTATAATTTATTTCATCAAACAAATGTAGTCTCTACAGAAAAAATTATTGATTTCTGCAATGAAGGGCATAGTGTATTGGAATATATATCTACAATCTCAGTATCTGGATATGGCTTAGTTAATACTCCTGATACTACTTTTACAGAAAATAATTTATATATAGGTCAAAATTATAAAGAAAATGTATATGTACATAGTAAGTTTGAAGCAGAATACCTAATTATAGAAGCATGCAAAAATACTAATTTAATAGCTAGCATTTATAGAGTTGGTAATTTATCTAATAGATATACTGATGGCGTATTCCAAGAAAACGCTTATGAAAATTCTTCATTAAATAGAATTATTGCTTGTATAAACTTAAACTGTTATCCTAAAGAATTTCAAACTTTTCCTTTAGAATTTTCGCCTGTAGATATCTGTGCACATAATATAGTAAAATTATTGCCTGACCAAAATAAAAATTTAAATATATATCATCTATATAATAATAATGTTACTAACTTTTTAAATATTCAACATCTATTGGAGAAAAATAATATTTACTTAAAAGCTATTTCTTCAGAAGATTTTAAAAAACTTTTAATAGAACAATCCAATAATTATTTTGGTTTTGCAAATATCATAAATAACAAAGTTACTAGTAATTTAAATATTTCAAATGAATATACTGATTCTATTTTAAAAAAGCTTAACCTAAATTGGCCAATAATTGATGATTTATATATACAAAAGATTATTGATTATTTAATAAAAAATAAATTTATAGGAGAAAAAACAAATGAAACTAGAAAAGAATAAAATTTTTACAATAAATTCTATACCCAAATTAGTAACAATAAATATGATAATTTTTTTATTAATTTGTATTATATTGTATTTAATTATACCATATGTATTAAATTATCCGCCTAATTCTATAGATAACGATTTTCAGGTTGAGGTAGTAGGAATTAAATATACCTCTCAGTTTATTGTATTAGCTACAATACTTTCCATATTTATATTAGGTGCATTAACTTTTTTATATAATATGCTTTCTATTAAAAAAATAAAAAATAAACATACGAATAAAATTGATAAAAAACAAGTAGAAAAAATAAGGAAAAGAAGTTTTAGTTTTCCTTACATAACATTATTACTTACTCTACTTGTACCACCTGCTATAGTTTGTTTTTGCCTTGTATTATTTAATACTACGCCAGAACTAAATCTAAGAATTACAATTATCATTTTTTGTATGTCAGCAATATTTGCGATTTTTTCGTATATTGTAAATAAAAACTTTTTTGTTAATACACTAGTAAAAACTGCAAAAATATCTAACAACAAAGCTACTGGACTAAGGCTTAATCTATATACAAAAATACTATTACAAATGTTACCAATATTTTTATACTCTTTTATAATTATATTGCTATTATCTCTTTCTCTGTTAACTACAGAAAAGGGAAACTTATTATACAATTTGTATCGCCAACAGCTTTCAAATTACTTTTCTAAAGAAGAAGTTTATGATTTAGCTGATTTGCCAAATATTCTTAAAAATAATATAACACTGCAAAATGAACAAGATAATTTCTTTATCATTTCTTGTGATACTGATGATGTATATTATTCCGAAGAAGAACTAAATACTTTCTTTAAAAAATATTTGAATGAATTTTATGAAAAAACAAATGGTCATGTATATGATAACTATGGTCAAAATATAGAAGCTTCTGCGATAAAAGTACATACTACAAATGGTGATTATTTCATTGGCGTAAGATTTTACGTATTTTCTTCATCATTTATAACACCATTTATTATTGCAGCCATCATATTACTTTTCTTTAATATCTTATTTGTTTTATATATAAGTAAAGATTTAAGTAATGATATAAAAACCATAAGTAGACAATTATATGTAATCGCTGCATCAGATAATATTTCTAATGAGCATAATTTGCCAGTTACTTCTAATGACGAACTTGGTGATTTAACTACAGCATTTAATAAAGTTCAAGATAAAACAAAGGAATATAATACTACAATTAAGACTAACCAAGAAACTCTTATGGAAAGCGAACGTCTTGCCTCTTTAGGTCAATTAATTGGTGGTATAGCACATAACTTAAAAACTCCTATAATGTCAATATCTGGTGCTTCTGAAGGCTTATCTGATTTAGTAAAAGAATACGATTCCTCTATTGATGATCCAGAAGTAACTTCTAAAGATCATCATGATATTGCAAATGACATGACCGAATGGATTGATAAAATAAAAACATATACTTCATATATGTCTGATGTAATAACTGCTGTTAAGGGACAAGCTGTAAATCTAGCATCTGATAATACTGCATATTTTAAAGTTGATGAACTTTTAAAATATATTAATATCTTAATGAAGCACGAATTAAAAAATGCTTTGGTTTCTTTAAATATACATAATTATGTAAGTTCTAAAATTCAAATTAATGGAGATATTAATGCATTAGTACAAGTAATAGATAATATGATATCTAATTCAATTCAATCTTATAACGGAAAAACAAATCAAGTTATAGATTTAACATTAAGAACAAATGATTCTAATTTGTTAATAGAAATTCAAGATTATGGTTGTGGTATGACTAATGAAGTTAAAGATAAATTATTTAAACAAATGATTACAACAAAAGGAAAAAAAGGTACTGGCTTAGGTTTATTTATGTCTTATTCAACTATCAAAGCACATTTTAATGGTGATATAAAATTTGAATCTGAACATAATAAAGGAACTACATTTACTATTATATTACCTTTATCATAAAAAATTTTTGCTTTAACTTTTACTATTAAACTAATTACTAGGTAATTTTACCTTGTTTCATAGGAAAAAGGAACTATAAATAGCTATAGTTTCTTTTTTTGTACTTTTTTTGACTTTTTTCTTGCTTTTATATATTTTTATTTATATAATTTCTATATTAGGAGGTCTG
>CALWOZ010000077.1 GCA_944383305.1 uncultured Clostridia bacterium
ATGATATTTGCATCTCCATTTAGAATGTGATAAACTATTTATGTCTTTCATGACAAAACCTCCTATGATTTTATTTTCGGTTGCCAGACCATCTTTATTTTATCATAGGAGGTTTTTCCTTTTCTATAAGAATTTTTACCTACCACCAGCATAGCTGGTGGTTTATATCAAGCCTATTCGGCGACAAATAAATAAAGGTGTAGATTTTAACTACACCTTTATTTATTTTTATAATTAACCTATGACTTTATTAAAAAATTAATTTTAAGCCTCGTCTAAAAATACTCTATATCCTTTTACTGCTTCATATATATCTGCTTTACTTGTTATTTCCCAAGGTGCGTGCATACATAAAACAGCTATACCACTGTCTATAACTTGCATACCATAATTTGCAAGTATATATGCTATTGTTCCACCACCACCAAGGTCTACTTTACCAAGTTCGGCTGTTTGAAAAGCAACATTGTTTTTATCCATAATATTTCTTAAATGTGCAATATATTCTGGATTGGCATCATTAGAGCCACCTTTACCACCAGACCCTGTAAACTTATTAAATACAAGACCTTTGGCAAAATAAGCTGAGTTTTTCTTTTCATAAGCACTACTGTATAATGGGTCATATGCGGCACTAACGTCTGAAGATAGCATTTTAGAGTTTTCTAAAGCACGTCTAAGTTTTAATTCTGAATATTCTCCCATTCTATCCATAAGTTCTGCTAAGCTATTTTCAAAAAATTTACCGTGCATACCAGTAGCACCAACACTACCTATTTCTTCTTTATCAACTAATATACAACAAGCTGTTCTTTTAACAGGCTTTTCTTCAAGCATAGCCATTAAAGATGTAAAAGCACAAACTCTATCGTCTTGACCATACGCCATAATCATACTTTTGTCTATACCACATTCTCTAGCCTTACCTGCTGGTACTATCTCTAACTCTGCTGATAAAAAGTCTTCTTCTTCTATGTCATAAGTGTCTTTTAAAAGTTTTAATACATTAGCCTTTACAGCGTCTTTTTCTTCATCTTTTAAAGGTTTATTAGCTATTAAAAGGTCTAAATTTTCACCTTCTACAACAGTTCTTGCATTTTTATCCATTTGTTCTCTAGAAAGATGTGCTAATAAATCTGTAATAACAAAAACTGGGTCTTCTTCTTTTTCACCAATATTTATTTTAACTTTTGTTCCATCTTTTTTTACAATAACACCGTGTAAAGCAAGAGGTGTAGCAACCCATTGATATTTTTTGATACCTCCATAATAATGTGTATCTAAAAAGGCAAGTTCACTATCTTCATAAAGTGGATTTTGTTTAACATCTATACGAGGTGAATCTATATGTGCACCTAATATATTCATACCATTTTCAATAGGCTCTTGACCTATTTGATATAAAATAATAGCTTTATCCATACATACACAATATACTTTATCACCAGTTTTTAAACTTGCTCCATCTTTTATAATGTCTTTTAAGTTTTTATATCCTGCTTTTTTAGCTAAATCTATAGTAAGTTCCACACATTCTCTTTCTGTCTTACCAGAATCTAGCATAGTTCTATATGTAGAATTTATTTTTTCAAGTTCTTTTAATTGATTTTCATCATAAACTTTCCAAAGATTTTCTTTTTTCATAAAATCACACACCTTTACTATATATTATTTTTATAATTTTAACAATAAAATCCTAGTATGTCAATTAATCTTTTAAAATATTTATTATAAATTTTTATAAAAATCTATTAGTATGTGTTTATCTATAAATTTTATACAATCAAAAATTTTTTCTACTTTATCATAACATAAAGAAAAATACATATTTTTATTATTAATATAATATACATTGGTAATTAAATTAGTGTCTTTTTTTATTTTATTAATTGAAATTTTAGAAAAATCAAGCTTTAATCCTATGCCTAAATATTTACTATATGCCTCTTTTATATTCCAAATTTGTATAGGACTAATATTTGTATCTTTTATGTTTTTTATTTTATTTAAAGTAATATCTTTTATTATTCTTTCTTGCTCTATGTCTATACCCATATTTATATTACCTAATGAACAAGCTATATATTCTTTACAATGACTAATATTAAAATATAAACTATTATCACAAAAAATAGGTTTTTTATTATTATCTTTACATAAAAAGTTAAAATCTAAAATTTTATTATACATTTGAAAGTATAAATATTTTAATAATAAATAAGCTAACTTTGTTTCATCTTTAGGACTACTATAAAATTGTGGAACTTCTATTTTATAATTTGATATGTCAAACTTTTTTATTATGTACGTATTAATATAGTTCATTTATTTGTCCTCTCTAAGCTTAGTTACAAATGCTGCTTGCTTTCTTCTTTGTTCACTCATTTTTGCATAATGTTTTTTAGTTGTATTTATGTCTGCGTGTCCAAGAGCATCAGCTACAAGATATATATCTTCTGTTTTTTCATATAAAGCTGTACCATAAGTACTTCTAAGTTTATGAGGAGATATATTTTTTAGAGGAGCTACTATTTTAGCATATTTTTTAACTAAATTTTGAACTGTTCTAGTACTTATTCTTTTTCTTTGCATAGATAAAAATAAAGCATCTTCGTGACCTTCAATAGCCTTTATTTTTTCCCTTTCATCTAAATAATTATTAAGTGCCTGATATACTTCTTCACCAAAGTATACAATACTTTCATTTCCACCTTTTCTTAAAATTTTTATTCCTTGAGTATAAAAATCTATATGGTCAATGTTTATTCCTACACATTCTGAAACACGAATACCTGTTCCTAATAATAAACAAATAATAGCAAAATCTCTTACTTTTGTATAATTGTGATATGCTTGTTGATTTTTAGTAAGTTTAGTGCCTGTTTCTACCGTTTCTAATAACATTGCTACTTCTTCTTTGTCTAAATATATAATATTTTTTTGATGTATTTTAGGAGTATCTACCAGCTCTGCTGGATTAGATTTTATTTCTCCTACTTTATAAAGATAACTAAACATACGTCTAACAGCCGATAGTTTTCTAGCTTTTCCATTTTCATTATTTATATAACTAATCGAAGTTTTTTTACCTAATTTAGTATTATTTTCTCTTTCGTGATAAGAAACATAATCTAAAAATATATCTATATCTCTATAAGTAACTTTTTCCAAATCAGAAGCTTCTATGTCTATTATATTTTTATCATTAAACTCTTTTAAATTTTCACATAAAAAATCAAAAAATAACCTTAAATCATAAGCATATCCTAATCTTGTTTTTACAGACGTAGTTTGAGAAATGGATAAAAAAAAGTCAGAGCAAATATAAGGTAAATCTTTTAAAATATTTTTTAGTCTATTTCTAAGTTCTATTTCTAATTCTTTGTTGTATTCCATATTAACACCTTTTCTAAAATTTTTATTTATATATATTATTTACTTGCAAATGATTTTTGTCAACTATTGATATGAAATATCTACCATTAAAAATATACACAATAATAGTAAAAATCAACTAATTATTTTTTTATTAATCATATAATACATAAAAAATTTATGACTTATTATAATTAATAAATCTAGTATAATTTTTACTATTACTGCCTATTATTTTAATATTCATCATCTAAAATTTTTATTTTAAACTTACTAATTATATCTTTATAACAAGTGTCACATAAATCAAAGCTGTGTTTTTGTCCATCTAAACTAGATAAATATCCCCAGTGCTTGTCTATTGATAAATATTCATAAAATTTTCCAAATTGGTCTTTTTGTATAGCATTACCACACATATTACAATATACTTCATATATTTCTTCTTTTTCTGTAAGTACCTTTTTAATCTTTCGCATAATTTAATACCCACCCCCTACTTGTAAGGTACATATATATTATACAATATTTTATATGCTTATGTATACAGGTAAAATATGATATTCTCCTATAAAAAAAATTGTGGTATAATATTAATTATAAATTTTTTAATATTTTATATTAAAAAATAGCTATTACTATTATTTTTCTTTAATAAAAATTAAAACAAAAGTAAGTTTATAATTTTTACTAAAAAAATAAAGTCATAGTTTAATTATAAATAATAATTTAGATTAAATGGTAGGTGTTATTATGAAATATATATTAGATGTTCATTGTCATAGTATAGCTAGTGGTCACGCTTATAGTACCATAACAGAAAATATTAACTATGCTAAAAATATTGGTCTTAAACTTATAGCTATTACTGACCACGCTCCTAAAATGCCTGGTTCTTGTACAAATTTACATTTTTTAAATCTAAATGTTTTACCAAAAAAAGTTGATAATTTAGAAATTTTAACTGGTGTAGAACTTAATATTTTAGATATAAATGGTAAAATAGATTTACCTGATAGTATTTTAAAATCATTAGACTTAAGAATTGCTAGCTTACATCCACCTTGTATTCCTCCTTCTGATAATATAGATGACAATACAAAAGCTGTAATTAATACTATGAAAAATCCTTTGGTAAATATTATTGGTCATCTAGGCGACCCTCGATATCCTATAAATATTGATAAAATAGTAAATGCCTCCTTAGAAACTAATACTCTTATAGAAATAAATAATTCTTCTCTTTCGCCTAATAATACTCGCTCTGGAGGTAAAGATACTATTTTAGAAATTTTAAACGTTTGTAAAAAATTAAATACCCCAATAATATTAGGTAGCGATTCTCACTATCATACTTATATAGGTAATTTTGATAATATAATTCCTCTTTTAAATAAGTGTAATTTTCCAGAAGAATTAATTGTAAATACATCAGTAGAAAAGTTTAAAAATTTATGTCTAATAAAGAAAAATTAAAAATTTATAATGAATACTCTAAAAATTCATCATTTAAAGATTTTCCAAATAAAAATTATACAAATAAAGAAAGCTATTTATGTTCTTCGCTAAATTTAGATAATAAAAAATATTATGTTGGAATCTATAATAATAATGAATATGATTTAAATCACCTAACTTTTAATAATATTGAAGAATTACGTATAAATGTTACTAGTGAAATATTTGAAACTATATATGAAGGTTTAAATTACTCTATAATTTTAGAAGAAGACAGCATAATTCCTATACTAACAACTGAAAACTCAACATCTATTAAAATAAAATGTAATGATGAAGAATATACAACTAACCAAATCTTTACCAATAGATATTATTATTATACTCTTAAAGGTAATATAAAAATTAACTCAGATAAAAATATTATAATAGGCAAACCTTTAAAATTAACAAAAAATTAAAAAAATAAAGATTTGGTTCTTACTATATTTATTAATGGACTATCATATGATTTTTTAGAGGAACAAGGTTTAGAAAATATTATGCCTAATACTTATAAATTTTTTAATAAAGGCACTATTTGTAAAAAATGTTATACAACTGGCGAATGTACTCCCCCGTCTGTTGCATCTATATGTATAGGATTAAATAGAAAAAATATAAATACTTATAAAGAAATTTACCTTAAAGTATCAAAAGAAGTACTAATGGATAGAGATCAAAAAAAATTATATAGTTAACATAAAAGTGGAAAAGTGAAAAACATAATGGGTATAGATTTAGAATTTGAAGAACCTTCAAATCCTGATATTGTTATTCAAAATGATGGTATATATACACCTGAACAAGTAGCCAGTACAATTAAAAATAGTTTATAAATAATAAGGAGAAAAATAATGGATAAAGATTATTGGAATAATTATTATAAAAAAAAATATCTCACCTAAAAGTCCTTCACCATTTGCATTAGACATTTATCCCTATTTAAAAGATAATAAAAAACTTCTAGAATTAGGCTGTGGCAATGGAAGGGATTCTACATTTTTCGGGGAGGGAAACACAAAATTAACTGTATTAGCTATTAACCAATCTGAAATTGCAATAGAAAATTTAAAAAAAGAAAATCATAAAAATATAACTTTTATTAAATATAACTTTATAAACAGTAAAATTTTTGAAACATATAAATTTGATTATGTATATAGTAGATTTACTTTACATTCTATTACTGAAAATGAACAAGAAGAATTGTTAGATAATGTTTCTAAAGTTCTTAATAAAGATGGAATGTTATTTATAGAAGCAAGAAGTGTTAAAGATATTATATATGGACTTGGAAAACAAGTTGGATTAAATGAATATATATATAATGAACACTATCGAAGATTTATTGTTATTGATGAATTAATTAACTCAATTGAAAAAAGAGGATTTAAAATTATATTTTGAAAACAATCTGATAACTGGGCTATACATGGATTAGAAAATCCAATAGTTATTCGTATCCATGCTCAAAAAATTTAATTAATATTTTCAATATAAAGTATCAAAAAATATAATTTTTTATTATACTTCTTTAATAAAAATTAAGACAAAAGTCCATTTATGATTTTTATTTTTAATATTAATAACAATCAAAACCACCCGTTAAACGGGTGGTTTGCTCAAGCCCTATAAGGGCTTTTTTCTTGTTGTAAGCCTCTAAA
>CALWOZ010000078.1 GCA_944383305.1 uncultured Clostridia bacterium
GCTACATTACTTGCAATTACAGAAAATGGTTTTGGAAAAAGAACAGAACTTGATGAATACAGAGTACAAAAAAGAGGCGGAAGAGGAGTAATTACTTATAAGATTACACCAAAAACAGGAAAACTAATAGGAGTAAGAATTGCAAGCCAAGAAGATGATGTAATGCTTGTTACAGATACAGGAACTATCATAAGATTACAAGTAAAAGATATAAGTATACTTGGAAGATCAACACAAGGTGTAACATTAATGAGAACAAGTGATGGCGGTAAAGTAGTAGGTATGGAAATACTAACACCAGAAAATGATAGTTTAGGGGATATACTATAAATGAAAAAACACTAAGTATAAAGAAATTTATATTTAGTGTTTTTATTCTATTTTTTTGTTTAATTTTATGTTTACTAATATTATTTTTTAAATCTTAAATCATCTCCAAAAAAGTAGTAAATATCATAATAACCTGCAATTCTTGAGCCAATTCTTTCTTCATAATTGTTAAAAATATTATTTATATTCAAATTAGTAGAAATAATAGTTTTAGTTATTTTATTATTTAGATTTAAAATTCTAGCATTTAAAATACTAAATAATTCACTAAGTTTCATACTATTTAAACTTTCAGTACCTAAATCATCAATAATTAAAAGGTCAGTTGTTAGAATAGAATTATAAATATTATTATCATCATAATTATTGTTGTTATAGTAGTTTTTATTTTTGTTAAATTTATAATCTATTACGCTTTCAAGCAATATAGGAGCTGTTTGATAAAGGACAGTTTTACCTTTTTTCAACAATTCATAAGCTATACAGTTTGACATAAAACTCTTACCGTAAACCAACATTGCCTGTAAAAAGCAAATTTTTGTAATTAGGGTTATCAAAATTTTCTACAAATTCTAGGCACTTATCTTTAATATTTAAAATATTTCTTCTAGGAGAAATATTATATTTATATTTTGCAACATCAACTTCATCTGAGAAAACATTTGCATTAAAAGTAGAAAAATTTTCTTTATCTAAATTAGACATATTAGATTTATTAAAAGCATAATCAAATAATTTTTGTTTTAAACAACTGCACAAAGTTGTTTTATAATTACTATCTGTTATATAACCAGTATCGTTACAAATTTTACACTCATAATGAGGTTTTAAATAATCAGAAGGTAAATGCAATTCAGATAAGATTTTTGCTTTTTCCATTTTTAAATTAGTAATTCTTTTTTCTAATTCATTTTTTTCAAGACTAGAATCACCATTTTTCAAAATGTTTTTTGTCATATTAATTGCAAAATTATTTAATTCATCTTCTATTTCACCTAATTTAGGAACATTTTTATATAATTGTTCTTTTCTTTTTTCACAATCAATTTCTGCTTGTAATTTCTTTTTTTCATAGTCTTTTAATAAAGAATTTAGAACTTCATTTGCCATTATTATCCCTCCTTGTTATCAGCAGTTGCAAGATTATTATTAGCATAAAGAAAATCTAAATTATTATAAGAACGTTGTTCATAATTTGCTTTATTAACTTTAGATTTTAGGTCTTTAGTATTTTTTTCTTGTTTCTTTCTCTGTTCTAGAAAAGCGTTAACTTGTTCAGGAGTTTTAAGACCTCTTTCATGCCAATTAGTAATAATATTATTTATATATTCAAAAGTAGGGTTTTGTTTAAAAGTCGTTCTTTTTAAAGCAATTTCTATAATATCCATATCATAGCCAAAATTAGAAACCCAATTTTCAATATAAGCTTGCTCATATTGTGTTAAACCATTATATTTACCAAGTTTTTTCGCAATTGATTTTTTGATTTTATTTAAAGATTCTTGATTACTATAATAATTATCTAAATCGTTCCAAGTTTTTACTTTATTAGAAGCCCAAGCTTCAGCTACTGTTTGTACATAATTTCTATGTAAAGCACTACGTTTATAACAATAGTCAAATAAAGCAATCATAACTTGTTCATCAAAACCATATTTTCTAAACCATAAATCAATATCATTATACCAAGAAGGACCCATAATTCCTTGAAAATACATATTATTAATATGTTCAATAGCTTTAGATTTTGATTTACTTTTAGCATTTTGTTCGATTTTTTCTTTAGAAAGACTAAGATTAGGAGTATATAAATTATGAAGAGTTACCTCTTGTAAGTCTATAATAACATAGCCTGTAGTTTTTTTCATAATAAGTCCTTGTTCTTCTAAAAATTTAGTTCCATCATTTATTTCTTTCAAAGGAATATTTAATTTTTTAGATAAATCATTTAGTTTAACATCCTTACCATATTTTGATAAAAAGATTAAATATAAATAAATTTTTAAATAATTTCCTGGTATCTCAGATAAATGTTCAGCAAAGAATATATCTGGAATACTTGTTTCTGAAAATAAAAGTGGTTTATCATTTTGTTCTAATTTCATCTTAATCTCCCCTAATTTTTAAATAAGTTTGTAACACAAATTATAACTTTTTTAAACAAAAAATTCAAGTTAAATTTTTATATTTTTTAGAGAAAAAATATAATTTTTGTTTTATTATAAATTTAAACAAATAAGATAAAACTGTAATAATATTTTCACCATTGAAGCCTGAAAAACTTATTAATAATAAAGGAAAACAAAGTGCTATAAAAACAAAAACTTTAATATCAATTGAATCAAAAATTAAATTAACGAAGATTAGTACTATAACATACCATATTATATTTACAAAAGCGGTTGTATAATCTATTATACCAAAGATTTTGTTTTTAAATTGATAATTTTTAGGAAAAATAAATTTCAAAAACCAAACCTCCAATCTATTTATGTATTAAAGATTTCACAGATTGTGAAACATTTGTGGAAACTCCACCTATAAATTCTCTAACAAAAGTATTTGCTCTAATTAAAGCATAAACGCCACCAACATATACAAATTTATTAAATAAATTTGTATCATCAAAATCTAGAGAAAATAAAATTAGTAAAACTAAAGATACAATTATTTGTATAAACAATAATGAAAATAAGTTTTTAAGCCAAGATTTAAAAAACCAACTAGTATTATCTGTGCATAAAGATATAAATGCAAAAGGAGCAAGTAATACAAAAACTTTTACCATAATATATCTTAAAGAATAAGAGAAAACTAGACTAAGTAAAGAAATACTAAGTGTAGATTTTATTAAACCATCAATTGAAAAAATATTTAATGAACTTGTATCAATAGACGCTTTAGTATTAATTGTATTAATTAACTCAGAAAAACAGATATTTTTACCAAAGAGATTTTCTCCAAGACTTCTAATTGCTAGTGAAATATTAGAATTTAAATCTAATAACATCTGTACAATGAAAAATGAGAAATTCATACAAATTCCAAAAACAACAATTTTAATTACAAAACTAAATGGAGAGTCAACTTTATGATATGTAATATGAGACATTAAATATTTAAAACTATAATATAGCAAAAAACCTAAAAGCAGAGAATTTGCGATAAGTAAAATACCATTAGAAGTTGATGTTCCAAATAGTTTTTCAAAATTAGAATCGTTTAAAATATCTGAATTTATAAAAGTAATTTCATCTAATACTGAATATAAATTATTATCAATCGAGGCAAATAATGTTTCAAATATTGTGTTAATTGTATCTATAATAGTTTGTGTAATATTATTTGTATTTTCCAAAGAACAAGCCTCCTATCCTATTAGAGATTGAATTGCAGAAAGAATTAAATCTATTGCAAGTATAAATGCATATGAGAAAAGAGAACCTTTAATAATTTTTTTGCCTGTTCTTATTTTTTCTTCATCACCAAAACTAAATTTTTTCATAAAAATACCACTACCAACAGCAACTGCAGCAGCTGGTGTTGCTATTTTTAATAACCAGCCTTCAATACTTTCAAAAGCAGAGTTGATTTTATCGACAATTTCAGGGTCTCCCCAGCCAAAACTAAAATTACTTGTTATAAAAAGTAATAAAATAGAAAAATTAAATATAAATATTAAATAAAATGTTTTTTTATTCAAATAAATCAGTCCTTTCAAAAATTATTCTTTAAAATGTGGAAACATATTTAACTTTTTAGGGGGATAAATAATATTTCCGTCAGATAAAAATGTAAGAGCAGTAAATGTTTCTAAGTTCTGAGTGAAAAATTTAGAGTCATAAATATAATCATTTTGATAATATGTGCTATAACTTTCAGAAATATTAGAATCTTGTGAGTTTAAAGTATTTGTAATATAGCTAAAATTAGTTTCTTTTGCACTTTCAGAAATACTTTTAGATACTTTTTCTTTGTCTTCTTTACCAAGTTGTTTTTGTGCTTCTTCAATTGTGAAAATATCATCTGTTCTAAACCAAATTTTATTAATTAAGTTTTGAACAATTACTTTAACAGTAGCCTCATCTTTTAGGGTTGTTTTTAAAGATGAATAACTTTGCGTACTTACGATATTTATACATTTTGCTTCTCTACTTAAAGAAAAAAATTCACCATCTGTTTTACTAGCAAATTTATCATATTCATCACAAATAAAAGCAGATGTCCTTGCTTTGCTTTTTGCTAAATGATTCATCACTTCTGTTTGGAAATCTAGTTTTAAATATGTCGCAACAATTTTTGAAAGTGCGTTATATTCAAAAATGTTCATATTTAGAACAACAATTTTTCCCTTAGATAGTACTTCGTCAAAACCTGTAAAAGTTAATTTGTTTTTAGGGGGACAAAAAGTGGTTTTTACATCAAAATCTGAAACAAATGTACCTGTAATCCTAGTAATTTCAGAAATTAAAATACCTTTTGTTCTAGAATCTAGATTTAAAAATTCTTTTTCAAAGAAATTTAGACTTTCATTTAATTCGTAAATTTGTTTATCATTAAATTTATTAGTAATGAACAAATTCCTTAAATTAGCTATTTTTTCTTTATAATAATCTGGAATTGTTACTAATTTATGTAATTCTGTAAAAGTTACATATCCATTATTATAAAGTCTACAAAGTTTTATGCATTCTGTTAAAATTTCCTCTGCTTTATCTAGCCAATAACTTTCAGAATTATTCTCTGAAAATAACAACAATATTGTTTTTAATCTATTTGCTAAAACTTGTGCTTTTAAATTTGGCTTGTGTAAAGGGTTATAGTAAACATTAGAACCTAATTCTAGAACTATTAAATCTTGTTCTAAATTATACTTTTTTACATATTGGCTTATTTGTTTATAATAATTACCTTTAACATCTAATATTAGCATACCAATTTTTTTATCTTGATTATTAAAATTAAATTCTAATAATTGACGTGAAAAAGGATACATTGCACTAGAAGTTTTTCCTGAACCTATTGTTCCTGTAATCAAAAAATTTTGGTATAAACCACTTTCCGGTATAAAAATTACATTATTATTCTCATCTTTTCCTACTTTTAAATTTAAACTTTTTTGGGAATTTTTAGAATTTATTTTATAATTCTCTCTTGGTTTATTAAATGTTTTTTGGAAGTTTGATTTTAAAAATTTAATTTTATTAAAAATATTTAAAATTATCCTCGTATATATAAAATGACCTATTAGAAATAATGATATTGATGATGTAAATATATATGTTATTTTAATTATTTTCCATAAATCGGGGTTTTTAGAACAAATATCAAAAGGGTGTATTCCGTAAGGAATTATAACTTCTGTTGCTGTATATATAGGATAAAAAATTTTATAATTAATAAATCCAAATATTAAAAGAAACACAAAAGAAAATAGTATACTTTTCTTTGTTACTAAAATATAAATAACCTCCTTTTAAAAATATTTTTTCTTTATTTGTAATTTTGAACCTTGTTTATTATGAAATAAAAAGATATCAAAAAAAGTATAAATTGAATATAAAGTAATGAAAAGATAAATAATAAATGTAAGGAAATAAAAGTTGATTAAATTAGAAATAATTATCACCGCCTTACAATTTTTAATATCATACAACATTTTTTTTATTTTGTCTATACTTTTAAAGAAAAATATGATAAAATTAATATTAAGTTTACTAAATATAAGGAGGAGAACAATGAAATTTAATAAAGATACAAGAATTGGTGAATTATTAGAACAAGCTCCAGAAAAAGCTGAGATTTTATTAGATATGGGTATGCACTGTTTAGGTTGTCCTGCTTCTCAAATGGAGACTTTAGAGGAAGCTTGTGATGTACATGGAATCGATGTTGAAGAAGTATTAGAAAGACTAAATAAATAATAAATTCAAAAAAATAACAAAAATTCACAAAATTTACAACTTTTTTTCACAAATGTATTGACATTTGTGAAAAAATATTGTAAGATATAAAAGCGTTATGAGTGCAGACATAATATGGGCTATTAGCTCAGGTGGTAGAGCACTTGACTTTTAATCAAGTTGTCCCGCGTTCGAGTCGCGGATAGCTC
>CALWOZ010000079.1 GCA_944383305.1 uncultured Clostridia bacterium
CAAAAAATATTATCAGTATACAGCAGTTGATGAATGTAGTAGATGGTGTTATAGGCAGATATATGAAGAAAAGTCTAATTATACATCTTACTTATTTATATTAGAATTAATAAAAAAGCCCTATTTATAATAAGAGAGATACAAACAGATAATAGAGTTGAATTTACTAATTTTCAAAGAAAAGAACAAGGAGAAACAATGTTTGAAATAATATTAAGAAAATTAGACATAAAATATACAAGAACAAGAATAGCTACACCAAGACATAATGGAAAGGTAAAACGCCAACATAGACAAGATAGTGAGAGATTTTATAAGTACTTAAAAATGTTTAATTTAGAAGATGGAAGAAAACAATTAGCTAAATATCAAGTTAAATCAAACAATTATATAAAAACTTGTTTAGGGTTTAAATCACCTAATCAAGTAGTAGAACAATATTTAGGTGTATTTTAATTATATATAAATTTACTATATTATCATAAAAAACAAAGATAAGATAGTAGTATTTTATACTTATTCTTATCTTTGTTAAAAAATCTTTTAAGTGTAACCTATGTTTGACACTTTAACACTTTATTTAAAACTATTTATTATTTACTATTAATTATTAATAAAATTTAATTTTACAAATAACATATATTCTTAAATATATATAATAAGGCTAAAGTTAAATAACTTTAGCCTTATTATTAATTTCAATTAATATAACTTTACTTTATAAAATACTTACTTTATTTTAACATTTGGCTTAAAAATATTAAACAAAGTTTTTATATTTACAAAATCTCTTTTTTTAATGATTTGCTCTTTAATTAATTTTATTTAAAATGCTAAACATATTTTGTACAAATTCACCATCATATTCATATCCTTTAAATTGTTGAATACAAAGGGTCTTAAATCTACTTAAATAAAGTTTTAAATCTATCCATAGCCTCAATAGTAGCTTCTCTGTTACCAAAAGAAGAAAGTCTAAAATATCCATCACCGTTTTTACCAAAGCCAACTCCTGGAGTACCTACTACGGCGATTTCATTTAACATTTTATCAAAAAACTCCCACGATCCCATATTATTTGGACATTCAAACCAAATATAAGGTGAGTTTATACCGCCATAATAGTTTATACCACATTCTTCCATAGTGCTTGCTATAATTCTTGCATTTTCTTTATAATAATCTATTGTTTCTTTAGACATTTTCATACCTTCTTCTGTAAATACAGAAGCAGCGCCTTTTTGGATAATATAAGGTACACCGTTAAATTTTGTAGTTTGACGTCTATTCCACATTTGGTTAAGGCTCATATCACTACCATTAGAGCTTTTTATAGTGATATCTTTAGGAATAATTGTATATCCACATCTAGTACCAGTAAAGCCAGCTGTTTTAGATAAAGAACAAAACTCAATAGCACACTTTCTAGCCCCTTCTATTTGGAAAATACTAGTAGGTAGACTATCATCTGATACAAAGCATTCATATGCCGCGTCAAATAATATAATAGAGTTATTTTTTAAAGCATAATCTACCCATATTTTTAATTGTTCTCTATTATAACAAGCACCTGTTGGATTATTAGGTGAACATATATATATTAAATCTGCTTTTATACTTTCATCTGGTAAAGGTAAAAAGTCATTATCTTTATTTGCATCTATATATATAATTTTTCTGCCATTCATTATATTTGTATCTACATAAACTGGATAAACTGGGTCTGGTATTAAAACAACATTATCAACAGAAAAAAGGTCTGTTATGTTACCTGTGTCTGATTTAGCCCCGTCTGATACAAATATTTCAGTAGCTTCTAAAGTTACACCTTTTCTTTCATAATAATCTTTTATGGCATTTCTTAAAAAGTCATATCCTTGTTCTGGACCATAACCTTTAAATGTTTTTTCATCTGCCATTTCATCAACTGCTATATGTAAATTTTCTATAACAGCTTTGTTAAGTGGCTTTGTCACATCTCCTATGCCAAGGCGAATAACTTTTTTATCTGGATTTTCTTCAGTAAATTTAGCTACTCTTTTAGCTATATCTGAAAAAAGATAACTTTCTTTTAAATCTAAATAATTTTCATTTAATTTTACCATTAATATCACTCCTTAAAATGCTTTTTATAAATTATAACATAAATATAAAATTTTACAAGTTATTTTAAGCTAACATTTTATCTATTGTAGCTATTTTTACACATATACAAAATATTTCCATAGCCTTTTTTAACTCTTCTGGTGTAGGAAAAGATGGTGCAAGCCTTATATTAGTGTCTTTTGGGTCAAATCTTTTAGGATATGTGGCTCCTGCCTGTGTTAATATAACCCCAAGTTCTTTACACATACTTACCACATTTTTAGCCAATCCCTCCATAGTATCCACAGAAACAAAATATCCACCTAAAGGCTGTTCCCATTTTAAAATAGGATTATCTTTAAAGTTTTTTTCTAACATATTTAAAACTATGTCAAACTTTGGTTTTAATATTTGTGCGTGTTTATCCATAAGTTTTAAAGTGTTTTCTTTATTTTTTAAAAATTTTACTGTTTTTAGCTGGTTTATTTTGTCATAGCCTATTGTTTGATAAGAAAGATGGGTTTTTGTATCTTCTATTGTGTTGTCACTTCCTGCTAAGATAGCTACGCCACCACCTGGAAAGTTTATTTTAGATGTAGAAAAGAAGTATAATATACGGTCTTGTGTATTATATTTTTTACAAGCTTTAAATATATCATAAAGTTCAACTTTTTTATAAACATAGTGTATAGCATAGGCGTTATCCCAAAATATTTTAAAATCTTTTGCCTTTGTTTCCATCTTTGCCAATCTTTCAACAGTTTGTTTGCTATAACAAGTACCTGTTGGATTAGAATATAGTGGTACACATATAATACCTTTTATATACTCCTCTTCTTTACAAAGCTTTTCTACCATATCCATATCTATTCCATCTTTAGTAATAGGTATGTTTATCATTTCAAATCCAAATTTGTCTAATATATCAAAATGTCTGTCATATCCAGGTACTGGACATAAAAATTTTACTTTATTTAGCCTACCCCACGGTATATTATCTTTATATCCAAAAATATAAAGCCTTGTTATTACGTCATATATCATATTTAACGTAGAATTTCCACCTATTATAATATTATTTTTATCTATATTAAGTATATCAGAAAATAACTCTTTTGCTTCGTCTATTCCATCTAATATACCATAGTTTCTAAGGTCTATATTATCTTTTGAAACATATTCATTAATGTTTAAAAGTTGGTTAGAAAGATTTAATTGTTCTTTACAAGGCTTACCTCTTGACATATTTAAGTCTATTTTTTCTAATAAATATTTATTGTATTGTTCTTTTAATTTATTCTTCTGTTGTATAAGTTCATCTTTAGACATATTGCTATAATCTTTCATATTTATTCCTTTCTAATTAAGCTTAAATATAACTCCTATTATTGCACCAAGTCCTATATATACAATAGGGTGCTTTTTATATTTTATTACAAGAAAAAGTATTATTAAAAATATTATTATTTTTTTTATATCAAGTCCAACAGAAAATAAAGCTGTATTAAATATAGTAATAAACGATACCCCTATAAGACCTGTAACAACTGGTCTTATTATTTCAAATGTGTTAATAACATATTTACTATTTTTAAATCTTGTTAAAAAATTTGATATTATTATAATAACAATATATGACGGTAAAACAAGGGCAAATGTAGCTAACAACCCACCAGGTATTCCAGATAAATGAAATCCTACATATGTTGCCATATTTACACCAATAGGTCCCGGTGTAGACTCTGATATAGCAATCATATTAGTAAGTTCAGAGGCATTATACCACCCCTTTGTATCTATTAGTTTACTTAAAAATGGTAAAGTGGCAAGACCACCTCCAACAGAAAAAAGTCCTATTTTAAAAAATTCTATAAAAAGCTCTAAATATATCATTATTAAATCTCCCTCTTATTATTATATTTAGTTAAAAATACACTAAAAACTACACAAGCAAAAATAATATAAACAGGTGATATTTTTAATATAAGATTTAAAATAAAAGCTAAAACACATAATATAATAGATACTTTAGTTTTTACATTTTTCTTTAAAAAACTAATAAATGCGTCTAAAACAAGTGCTGCAACTGCTATCTTTACACCTGCAAATGCGTATATAACCCATTGTATATGTAAAAAATTACTTATAAACCCTGCTATACATATAATTATTATAACAGATGGGCAAACTACACCAAGAGTTGAAAACACTGCTCCCGTCTTTCCCTTTAGCTTATATCCTATAAATGTAGCTGTGTTTATAGCTATTATCCCTGGAGTACACTGCCCTATAGAATAATAGTCCATAAGTTCTTCTTCGGTTGCCCATTTTTTATTATCTACTAACTCTCTTTGTAACATAGGTAGCATAGCTATCCCTCCACCAAATGTCAAAGCTCCTATTTTAAAAAATACTGTAAAAAGTTCAATGAATGTTTTCATATTACACCTCTAAATATACATAATAAATTTCATTTTAATTATTATATAATATTTTTAATACATTTGCTATATTTTTATATAAATTTTAAGCTAATTATAATATATAAAAAAGTAGTCAATCTTATAAAACTAACTACTTAAATAATATTAAATATATATTATTAGTATCTTTTATTCCCAACTAAAGTTTTCTATTCCTGCTCCCATTTCAAAATGATATTTTACAATTCCTAAATCAACCTTTGAATAAAATCCACCTGTTGACTTTAAAGACACAATGTTATCTTTTCGTGAAAATTCAAATTTTTGTTGGTTAATAGCAGTAGGTGCAAGCGAGGCAAACTCAATTCCTTTTTTATACCAGTTGGGCATTTCTGTTTCATTTTTACACACTTGTTTTATATCTTTAGACTTATGTGAAATACCTTGTGTAGCTCCATATCCTAAAGCTATCACACATACTAGTTTCTCTCCTTTTTGAATTTTACATATTTGTTTTGTTGATTTTTTATTAAAAGTTGCAGCAACCCAACAAGTATTAAGTCCAAGCATTTGTGCTAACAAAACAAGTCTTTCTCCATAATATCCAATCTTTTCATCTAAATCCATAGATTTATTGCCAATTAAAGCAATATAGTTTTGAACATTATTAAATTTACCATAATGGTATAAAAATCCACTAAATGCTTTTGGTTCATCAGTTATAAGTTGAATATTTAATCCACCTTTTATATTACAGTTATTAATTTCATTTTGTATTTGTTTTGATATATATCTACGTACAGAATGACGCGCTTTCATAGCTTCTAAAATTGTCATATTATTTATTCCTCCTTAAAATTTGGATATCCATTCTTTTTTGCATTATTAATAGCTATATTAATATGTTCTGTCAATGTCTTTAATCCATTCCAACAGCTTTCAGCTGTATCTAAATAATAATAACTCATTGTTCCTATATGATGTATATTAACAAGTCCTGTATCTTTTAGTATTTTTAAATGATGAGATACAGCAGGTCTTGATAAATGTATTTTTTTGTTATCTCTGGTACACGCATACCTACTTTATCATTCTCAAGAAGAACAAGAAATATTTGCTGTCTATTTTCATCTCCAAGAGCAACAAATACCCTCTTATAATTTTTAAACTGGCTTGCACTTTGTTTAAAACATTCCTCCATTTTATCACCACCGTTTAATCGTTTATTTACTTCAACCATTATAATTATATCAAAATATTTTTTATTTAGTTCATTGGTAAAGAAAATCAATACAATAAAATTTTTAATCCTAATAGTTCCTATTTTTTAATGTTTTAAACTGTATCCTCTACTATTTTAAACTATTTTTACACTATTATAAATAAATTTTTTATACTTATATAAAAAACATATATTACCTTGAATAACTTTATAATCTTTCAAATTACAATATAATTAAAATCAAAACCAATTTATAATTTTTCCCTTAAAATCAAAGTTATATCATTAAAAATTTTTATCTATTTAATAAATAAAAAATGTTAAAGTGTCAAACATAGGTTACACTTAAAAGATTTTTTAACAAAGATAAGAATGAGTATAAAATAATGCTATCTTATCTTTGTTAAATTTGTTGATATAGTAGATTTATATATAATTAAAATACACCTAAATACTGTTCTACTAC
>CALWOZ010000080.1 GCA_944383305.1 uncultured Clostridia bacterium
TTACCAAAACCTGCTGGGTTTTTATCGTCAGGATTGCTAGGTCTTTTTAAAGCCACTATTCTTGAATCCATTTTCTTAACAAATCTATTAAATGTAAAATCTTGTTGTGGTCCGGTTACAAATTCATCCTTTGATGATGCAGCTGCTCCTTCTATATATTTTAACTTCTTAATCGGCTCTTTTTGAAGTCTATTAAAACTAGTAAAACTTTTGTCTAATTTCTCCAAAATATCTGTCATTTGATTTTGGCTAATTGGTGAAACTATATGCATTCTTACTTTTGCGTCCATCAATTCTTGCAATCTTGATAATTGCTTTAAAAAATTATACATATCTGTATCATCATATTTGCTATCTGATTCCCTTAATATTGTACCTTCTAAATCTGAATATAATAAAATTATTTTTTCCATAAAAACTCTCCTTAATTTAAAACTATTATAATTTTACCATATTATGTAAAATAGTGCAATCCTTTTATAGTATTCCTTATCTCTAATTTTTGTGTTATAATAATTTATATGTACAAGTTGAAAAAAATTCTTGTACTTTGTATCTATTAATAATTTATAATACAAATAGGAGGAAAAGTATATGAGCAAGTTTAATTTTTTCGGGAACATTTCAGGTCAAAATGTCAGTATTAATGGAGAGGACATTATTATTAACGGTAAACATGTTAATAATACCGATAGCAATGGTGAACAGATTGACGAAGTCAGAAAAGCCCCTACAAAAATTAAAAAACTATATGTTTCAAGTAACGTACGGGTAAATATCTCCGAAGGTCATGAAGACGTAATTGTTGCCAGATTACATGGTATCGCTTCTAGTAAAGACTTTCAATTTGATGTAGTGCCCAATAGTGACTCATTAAGAATCACTGCAAATATTGAAGGAGCTTCTTCAGGAGGAGTAACCATTATAAATGGTACTGTCATTAGTAACTCTTTCAATAGTTTACAGCTGGATATCATGCTTCCCCTGAGTTCCGTGGAAATTATAAGCATTCAATCAAAAAGTGCAAGTATTTCTGTTGGCAGCATCAAAGCACCAACCATTGACGCAATTTCTACAAATGGTAGCATCAAATTGGAGGATGCAATTTTTAAAAAATTACAACTTGAATGCAAGAAAGGAAGCATCCGGGTAAACTCATATCTTCATTCGGATGTTGAGTTAGATATTACCAACCATAATGGTAGTATCGATTGTCTACTCCAAAACGTTGGTATGTCTACCGTTGATGTTTACTCCCAAAATGGAATTTGTCATAACTCTCCAGTTTTGTCTGGTAAATATACTGCCTCTGGTAGCATTATCAGCAAAAACGGAAACGTAACATTCCATTAATCCGATATTTTAAGCTCAAAGTTCCCATGTCTTTTATCTACAAAGACATGGGGATTTTTTATTATACTTCATTATTTAAATACTCATATAATACATTAGAAAAAAACTCCATACTATTTTTGGCTTCATCTATAGTATTTTCATCAGTCCCAACTTCAAGCAAAGTTGCAAAGTCGCTAATCTCTTGATTATATTTGCCATCTAGTATTAAAATAGGTTCAAATAAGCCTGGATACATCTCATACGATTTCCTTTGTAGTTCTATAGCCCACTTTAAGTTATTTATCCAGTTTTCATTTTCTAAACCAATCACAAATCTTAATTTTGCACATTTTTTAGAGTCAATTTCAAAATCATCATTAACAATAGTTCCAGAATCTCTATGTATGTCAAATATAATTCTATCAGTAGTAGCTATAGAATTATTTAAAGTTTCTAATGAATTTTGATATGCCTTTTCTACACCATTTATATCATTATATTTTTTTATGTGATTTACTTTAAAGCCTTTTTTTATTAATTGTTCTTTCAATTTTTCTCCTACACTTATTACATTAAAATTTTCATTAAACGTTTTATTCGTTTCTGTTTCTATATACTCATTTGATGAGTAAGCCTCTGTTGTATGTGTATGGTATAGCATAATTTCTTCTGTATTGATATCTTCTATTAATACTGAGTCTAATTTCTTATTTAACTCTTCAATATCTATATTTGAATTACTAATAATTTCTGCTCCAGAGAAATACGTTGAGTATATTTTATTTGAGTATTCTAAATTCTCTATTAATATTCTGTATTCCCAGAAATATTCATATTCTGTATTAGTTTGATTAATTGAATTTAACAAAGTTTGTCTCGTTTGCGCAAATTCATCTATATTAAGTTTAGCTAATTTACTCATCCAAATATAATAACTACCATTATCATTTTGTTCTAACATTTTTATCAATTTTGTAATATTTTCATTTTTAGATATTATTAATTTCTTATCAAATGTATAAGGGCTATTAAATTTTTTCATCTCATTATAGTATGTTTCGATAATCTTTTCGAAATTAGTATGCGAAGAAATTTGACTATATTTTACTAATTTAAATTCATAATCGATTTTAGAAATGCTGTCTCGCTCTTTCTTAAGAACGCTATTACATAATTCTACAAGTTTTTTGCAATTATTTTTATATTGTTCTGTGTTCTTCCCTATTCTCTCATTAGATTCTTCTATTTCTTCTACAATTAACTTAGGAGAATATATATCTGGCTTTAACAACAATATTACAGCTATTAAAGACAAGCAAATAGTTAAAATATTACTTATATAAAATTTTTTCTTGTATTTTATATAATCTTTTTTGTTAATAAGCATAGCAATAAGTATAAATAATATTAGTTTAATACTAAAATAGCTTAAATCAACTTCCATTCCGCTATGTAATAACAAGACTATTATTCCATATTTGATTCCTACTTTTTCTTCATTATTTATCTTTAAAATATAAAGTAATATAAAAATTATACTCAATATCCCTATGATTCCAAATTGAAGCCAAACTCGTAAATAATAATTATGTATATCTGATGATTCATATTCATAGCCTTGTACCTCTTTGTATTTCAAATTCCAAGCATCACCACCTAAGCCTGTCAAAAAATTATTAGAAAGTATCTTAACTCCATCTTTCACAAATTGTAATCTTTCCTCTAATGTTCTATAGTTAATATTAATATCTTTTAATTTTTCTACAAGCTTTGTAGGTAAAAATTTATATTCTAATATATATTCTTCATTATTAATTAATAAATTATGTATAACCCATTCTGTTGGAATTTCTATATTTTTTATCCAAAATTCAATTTTTAATTCTGTTATATCAGGTGCTATATGAATATTTATTTCCTTCTCTCCTGAAAAATTACCAAATTTTATAATGTCGCTTTTTACTTCTTCTAAACTATTATTTTTTCTTTGGATTACTTTAATTTTAAACATATCTTCTATGTTATTTTCTTTAAAAACTCTTGCAAACATATTAAATTTTAACGTAGTATTTTCTTTTAGAGGTATATTTTTAATTATTTTAGCTTTATATACTGCCGAAGTACTTGTTGACGAAATAATATAATCAGTTTTAATGTTTAAACCAATAGTTACAAATATACCACTTAAAAGCACCAAAGTTATTACGGCAATTAATCCCCTTCTCTTACTTATATTAATTTTTTTCTTTATTAAAAAATTTAGTATAAATGATACTTCTATAAAAGCAAATGTTAAGATCCATACACTTATATAATATTCTAGATTTAGTAGCTTTTGGAAAACAAAAGCATATATTACAGCTAAGCTAACAGAAACAATTATATTTTTAACTATGTATTGAAATTCTTCATGTTTCCTTATTTTAACCAAAAATATTATTAAAATAAGAGAAAAAATAACGAATACCGTTTTTGAGTATGTAAGTAATATTCCTAACATTATTATCGTATTTATGGTACTATAGAACGTTTTCGTCTTAATATTTTTTGAATTAAGTATTTCATTGGTATTAATAAAAAATACTAATGATAAAAAACCTGCAAATAGATTTGAGTTTCCAAAAAATGAAACAAGTCTATCTTCCCCATTTGTAAAATTATCTAATTTAAGTATTTTAAAAATAAAGTTTGTAGATAAATTTTCGATTCCAAATAAAATCCCAATTACCGCAAAAGCTATAATTAAATTTCTAAAAATAAGTTCGTTCTTTTTATTTCTTTTAAAAATTTCTTTTGCTAAAATATAAAAATTAAATAATGTCACATAATCTAAAAATTCTTTAACCGTTTCTGAAAAACTTAAATATGTATTAAATATAATTGGAATTAACGGTGATATTACCAATAATAAAATAAAATAATCTAATTTAGTATTAAAAATCTGCACATGTTTCCCTTTTATACACCTAATAGACATATATATTACAATAAATATATTACTAACTATTTTTATTATTTGCAAAACTTTCTCATTTTTTATAAAAATTAAGAATAGTAGCATTAATACACTAAGCATAATTATATCTAAATTATCATATATTTTTTTAAATCTATTTTTAACCATTTTTCATCCCTTTTAATATAAAAAACTATCATACCAGTTTTATATTCTAATATGATAGTTTTAATTTGCTTTATTTTATTTTTTTATATTCTCTTAGTTTTATAAAACATACTATGCTAATTACTATTACAGTTACGATTAATACCTTAAATATAATACTTTCTGCTTCTCCAGTATTTGGAAGAGTAGTAGGCTCTTTTGTTAATTCTTCTTTAGATACATTTGTCTCCTCCTCTACTATGGTAGAATCGTCTTGCACTTCATTTTTTGTTATATCCTCTGCTGGCTCATCTGTCTCCGGTAATTGACTACTATTATTGTTTTCTTCATTTTCTATTAATACATCTAAATATGCCCAATTAAATTTAGGCTCTGAGTAATCTACTAAATATATACCATCCATTTCGGGCGAATATGGCTCATACTCTTTTTTGATTTCTATCCCTTGGTACAAAGATACATCTTCTACAACATTTTCTTCACTATCACCTTTAATAGTAAGGTATGCATAGTAGTAATGTTCTTCATTTAGTTCTATATCTGTACAAAAATTATAATTTGTTCCCACTTCTAATTGTTTTTTATAGATACCTTCATCATTCCTTGCATATTCTAATAATTTTTGCAACGAATCAGCTTCACCATTTTTTATAGAAGTAAGTA
The DNA here is from genome assembly GCA_944383305.1 of uncultured Clostridia bacterium. Lineage (GTDB taxonomy): Bacteria > Bacillota > Clostridia > Lachnospirales > CAG-274 > Tyzzerella. Next base: position 5,123 of record CALWOZ010000080.1, read on the forward strand.
TCTTAGTATCTTTTACATTTCCAATAGTTACATCTACTTTTGTATTAGATTCATAATCTCCATTTATACTTACTATTGCATATCCATCATCTAAAGTTAAAATAATTTTTTTGTCTTCTGTACTAGTTGCTACATCCACGTTATTACCTTCAGCATTTACATATGTTGTTACAAGAAATAATACGAAAATAATCAAAAAAAACGTTAATATCTTTTGTGTCTTCATTGTTCTTCTCCTACATATTTAATATACTTTGTTTTATATTATATTATGAGTAATAATTTGTCAATATAATTATTATATATTACAAATAAAATAATTTTTAATATCCATAAAATTTTAGCAATAAAATAATGATTATTTTTTATCGTATTAATATGCAATAGTGAAAATAAAAGGAATGAGCCCTGTTTAATGCAGAGTTCATTCTCTAGTCGTTTAGTAATTAAAAAAATATCCAATTTTTTGGGTTCAGTACGTTTATTTTATTCAGGTTTTATAACTTCATTTTCAATAACAGCATTATTTTTTAATTTATATGTACAAGATACATTACCATTTTCATAAAAAACTTTTGATATGATTCCCATGTTAGTATTAACGTAAAATGTTGTATTATCATAATTTATAACATAGCAATTATCTTCTATTTTTATTGGTGTAAAAATATTAGCCGTTAAAATTTTTCCATATCCTACTGTATCTATTGTTGTAGAAAATAAAGCTTCTTCATATTCTTTATCGTATTCTTTCATTTTTATTTCTTGAGTTTTTTCCCCTGTTTTCTCATTTATAGATACATATTCTGGTATACTTTTATCAATCCATTCCGTTGTAATATTACCTTCATCATTATAATACTCTTTTATTAAGTATTTATCATTATAATTGTATATTTTATATGTAGTTGTTCTAGTTTCTCCTTCTGATAATTCAGA
>CALWOZ010000081.1 GCA_944383305.1 uncultured Clostridia bacterium
ATATATGAAGAAAAGTCTACTTATACGTCTTACTTATTTATATTAGAATTAATAAAAAAAGCCCCATTTATAATAAGGGAGATACAAACAGATAATGGAGTTGAATTTACTAATCTTCAAAGAAAAGAACAGGGAGAAACAATGTTTGAAATGATATTAAGAAAATTAGATATAAAATATACAAGAACAAGAATAGCTACACCAAGACATAATGGAAAGGTAGAACGCCAACATAGACAAGATAGTGAGAGATTTTATAAGTACTTAAAAATGTTTAATTTAGAAGATGGAAGAAAACAATTAGCTAAATATCAGGATAAATCAAACAATTATATAAAAACTTGTTTAGGGTTTAAATCACCTAATCAAGTAGTAGAACAGTATTTAGGTGTATTTTAATTATATATAAATCTACTATATCAACAAATTTAACAAAGATAAGACAGCATTATTTTATACTCATTCTTATCTTTGTTAAAAAATCTTTTAAGTGTAACCTATGTTTGACACTTTAACAAAAAAAGACATATTTATTTTTAAATATATCTTTACAATTAACTTTAAATGTTTTATAATATTTATATAGGGTAAGGGTAACTGCTTAAAAGCAGTTTAGCCTATTGGTTTTAAATTTTTATTAACCATAAGCTATTGGGACTAGTTTATGGTTTTCTTTTGTCTTACTTTTTATTTATGTAATTCAAAAGAGCGATTAATAATAATCCACCTTGTATTAACAAGGATAAAACTTCATATAATGAAATTTCCATACTATCAACCCCCTTTCTACTCGTTGTAGAAAGGCTAAACCATAACTTCCAAACCGTTACCCTACATAAAAATTATATCAAATTTTATCATTTAGTCAATGTTTTTAAGTTTTTTTATTGCGTCATTTATATCTAATCCGCCTATTTCGTTTCCTAAACACACCCACCCATCTACTTTTTCTCTTGCAAATAATTCTACTCGTGGTAAATCTCCAACAAGTTCAACTATTTTTTCTCTTACTATATTGGTTTTTTTACTATGTCTTTCAATAGGTGTGTCTACTATTTGATGAACAGATTTACTTACTCTTTTTATTTTTCCTTTTGTTGCTATAAGGCATAACTCTGCATACAGTTCATAATAAATTATGAACTAGGCTTCGCCTACTTTTGCAAGCAAAAGTCAATCTTGTCCAAAAGCCTAATCCCCAAAACCATTTATCTACTTGTTTTGGATACCTTTTTACCCAACAAAAACCTACTGTTTTATATGTAAATCCCCAAGCCTTTATTGTTTCTAAACCCTCAATTAAACAAGGAAAAGTTACCCATAAAAATAAGATACAGTTATCATCTGCTATACTTTGTATATCTATACTTTTTATCTCTTCTATGCTTAGAGTATTATAATGATTTTCTGCACTTGATCCTTTACCTTTAGATGAATATGTTTTATAAGTTCAAGGTGGATCTGCGTATATTATATTAAACTTCATACTTTCACTCCTTTATTAATTCTATTTATTGCTAAATTGTAGTAGTCTTTATTTATTTCTATACCTATACATTTATATTTATTTTCTTTTGCCCATAATACAGTTGTTCCACTCCCTAAATATGGATCTAGTATTACACTATTTTCATTACACAATTCTCTAATATTTTCTACTAGATTTATTGGATATGGTGCAGTATGTCCTAATAAGTTTTTTCCACCTTTACCTATTTTCATTACTGGACAAATATATTTTACTTTATCTACATTTAGTTTAATTTCTATATTTTTATTAAAAAATATAAGTTTTCATAACAATTAATAGGATTTATATAGTATGGCAAAAAATCTAATGTTAAATTTCTTTTAGATTGTACCTCGCCTTTATCCCATATTATATTGCCTACTATATTCCAGCCTATTAAACTAAAAAATACAACACTATAACTACTCAACATTTGTTTTCTATTACACGATTTTGATTTTATATATACATTATCCATTCCTACTATATCCGATATATTGTAAACATAATAGCCATTATCTTTTATTTTATCATACAAATATTTTGCATTTATTATCATATCTATAAAGTACAAAATTATGTTGTCCCAGTTTGAATACTCTCTTGCATTATAATAAGGTGGTGAGGTCATTGCTATATCATACTGATTTTTATTTACACTATATAAAAACTCTGTTGAATTATTGTTTTTTATTAAAATATTTTCTTTAACTTCATATTCTTCAACACTATCTTTTATGGATTTTATTAAAGTATTCATAAGTTGTATTATTGGCAATTTTAAAAAGCTATCTATATTTTTATCTTCATATAGATAGCTTTCATAAAAATAAATATTTCTTTGTAACATACTATATTTTTGTATATCACATTCAACATCATACAATAATATGTTCTCATTAGTAAAAGTATACAAATGTATTACGTTCTTTAATATATCAACCTCATTATTAAAAATATCTTTCCTAAAACTTTTATATACTTGTGTAGGTACATAATCTTTTTCTTTTAAATAAAACTTTCTACTTTGTAATTTAGCAGATAAATATGTATATCTTTTTCCTCTCAAACTCCTATTTTTTGATATACATTCTAAATTTCCACATTCAAAACTTTTTTGCAATAATTTTATGTAAGAATTGCTTCTTACTTTATCACTAAAACAATTAGGACAAAAAACTATATCATCACTAAATTCTATTTTCTGCATTATAAGTATATTTATTTTACTATCATTAGAAATAAATAAATCTTTAAAACAAAAACCATATGAAATAAAAGAATAAAACTCTGCTATTTTATTTTCTAACTCTTTATTAAAATTTATATATTTGTTGTTTTTTATTACTTGCCTTAAATCTTGTTCCAGCTTATTTTTTATTTTGATAAATGGTTTAAAATTAATTTCTTTTCTAAAATTTTCACAAAATACACTTATTTTACTAATTATTTCCCACTTATTTACTATTTTATATTCTTCATCAAAAATTATAACTATATGAGAGTAATTATTCAATTTATCATATAATTTATTTATAAGTTGAAAATAATAGTTTAATCCAAATTGTTTTATTTTATCATCTTTTATTTTTATAATTTGTAAATTATCTTTATTATGTTCTTTTTCTAGTACATAATTATTAAACAATTTACTTTTTTCTTTATAATAATCATTTATATCTATTATACTACTTTTAGCATTTATTAATTTTTCAATTTTACTCTTTATTAAATTAGATTTAATACTAATATTATTTACATATGCTAAAGCATTTATATATTTTTCTTCTATTTCATTTTCAGTTATCTTTTCCCAAAATAAATAATATAATATCTCATATTGTTTAGAATATCTTTTATGTATAAACTTATAATAAACATCATTTATAATAAACTTTTTCTCTACTGTTGAATATTTTTTATGTTTAATTTCTTTAAAAATACTTAATATTATATCATCTAAGGATTTATTAAATTCAAGTATAATAGACTTAAATAAACATTCATCATTTATTTTTAAATTCATTTAACCTCCTAAAAAATATTACCAATATAATTATATACTTGTTGTTCTTTATAAAAATTTATTATATTTATTATGTAATCTAATACACTTTGGTTTTGTGTATCTTTAACACATAACATAATACTTCCAAAAACACTAGATAATAAGCTAACTACTAACACACTTTGAGATGTATTAAATAAGTATATTAAAAAAGATATAATAAAACTTATACCCATTATTATAATACTTCTTATTAATTCTTTTTTACCAAAACCAGTAAAAAATTCTTGTTCCATTTTTACTCCTATTGGTATATAAAGCATTATTTCTTTTTTATTATCTTCCATATTTCCTCCTTACTTAAAATAATCAATTTTTTTAATACCATATATTAAAAATAGTTATTCCTACTATTTTTCTTGATTAAAATTTAAAACAAAAACCCGTTTATAAATTTTAATAGAAAAATAAAGTCATAACTTATTTGAAATAATAAAAAAGTATATCTTTTACTTGAAATATACTTTCTGCTATTATATAAAACACTATTAAATTTATTGTTCGCTTTTTTATCATCTCCATTTCATCATCTGCTTTTTGCATAGTTATCATACAAATAATAAATCTTAAAATAACACCTGTTCTAATTATTCCTATCATTGTCTTTGAAATTTCATCTATTATTTTAATTAACCTCCTTTTCTAGTTATTAAACTTTTAGCCATTCCTATCAATCTTCCTGTATTATAAATATTATTTACAAGTCCTCCACTACTTGTTGGTATTAAAAACTCTGCTAAAAATCTTGGTGTTTTTATAGCAAGTACAAGGCAAGCTATTCCCCAAAATATATTTATATTTATTCCTATGTTTAACATTAAACCTATTCCTAACTTGCATAAAGCTATTTGTATCATACTTGCAAACATTGACTGAAAAAACTTATTCATATAGGGTTTAAATACACCTTTATCATTATCTAAAAGTCCTACACAAGCAAAGGGTACTCCTATTCTTAAAATAAGTATCTCAAGTCCACGCATTAAAAATTGAAAGTACAACATAAAGTAGCAAATAATAAAAATAAGTCCAAAAATTGCATTAATTAAACCTAAAGATAAAATATTATTTAACCAGTTTTGCCAGTCGTAATTAGTGTCTGTTCCTACAATATTTAATATTTGATTAGTTAAATCTTCTGTTATTTCTGCCATAAGTGTATACAATGTAGGAAAACATATTGATATAATTATTGCCTGTGCAAACCTTGTTAAAACTAAAATAGGCTTTGAATCTGCATCTCCATCTGTCCATAAAACATAGCATTCAAAACCTTTTTTCAAGAATTTTAGTATTATTAGTGAAACACCAGTCCCTAGTGCCACGTCAAATATACCATTTATTAAACTGCCTCCTCCTGTACTTGTCATATATTTATCTGCATATAGACAAATTTCTAAAACACTTCCTAACAAAGTATCTATTAGTGTTATACTACCTGTTAATATAACACCTATCAATCCTAAAAGTATAACATCCATACTAACACCTATTTGTACATTTTTTATATTCAAACAAAATTTCTTTATATACTTTATTTCTAAGTTCTTCATCTTCTATAAAGTATACATCTTTGTATTTTCCTTGTTTATCTTTTCTACTTTTACAAAATACACATAATCTTTTATCAATTTCTACTATTTTAAATCCTGTTATGTGTATTTTATCTTCTATTATTAATGTAGCAAAACCCTTTAATTCATCTGTTTCAAATACTTCATTTATTTTTACTTTAAAATTCATAATTAATACTCCTTTTTAATTTTATTGAAAATATCCAATAGCTAAGTCTATAATGACTGCTCCTAAAACTGCACCAACTGCTGATATTACACAAGTTTTTATTCTATTGTCCCACTTTTTTATATCCATTTCATCAGCAGAACCACGTCTTATAAAAAAGTATATTACTAAAACTGTTCCAACTGCTGGTATTATTTTGTATGCCCAGCTCGTTAAGTCTTTTAATAAGTTATCAAGTCCTTTTGCTAACTGACTACTTGCTATATTACTTGCGTATATTTTATTTGAAAACACAAAAAAAGTAAGTAAAATACTTGATATACTTACTTTAATAAAATTTATTAATTTTTTCATCATTTAATTTCCCCCTAACTTGGTTTTATTAAAAGATACTTTATTATATTTTGTATCTTCCATTTTTTCATCTTTTTTATTTTCACTAACTTTATTTTTAATCATTGACTTGTAAAGTATCCAAATATTCCATAATTCAACTTCACTATTTATATTTATTTTAGGTCTTTGATTTTCTCTTTTTTGTCTTAATATTCGGTTATGTTCTTTATCTCCTAGTCCACACATAGTATTAAAATGCCACTTGCTTAAATCATCTGCTTTAGACATACAAGGGAAATTTCTTCCTATAACTATTTGATATGGTCT
>CALWOZ010000082.1 GCA_944383305.1 uncultured Clostridia bacterium
TAAGCTCCTTTTGTTTACTTTCTATTGTTTCTTGTTTTTTGTATTCATTTTCTAATCTGTTTATAGATTTTACAATACCTAAAACTTTGTTAGCTATTATTTTTTCTATTTCTTTTCTATACTGTTCTTCTTGCTTATCAAGGTTTTTATCAGAATAAAAACTTGCAATGTTAAGTTTAGTTTTTATATAATCATCTGCTAAACTTTTTATATCTCTGTTATTTTCAAGAACATAGCTAACTAACCTATCAACTTCTTCTTTAACTTTTGGCTCTAAAAGTTGATAATATATTCTTCCTTTAGGTATCATTTGCTTTATTTTATAGCTTTCATTAAATATATGCTTTATAAAATCATTATCTAATTTTGTGTTGCTATTTTTTAATATACCTTTTTCCTTTAGTTTAATGTAATTTTTATTATTAAATAGTTTCATATCATCTAAAAAGTCATTTACCAATTTATCTGTTATTTCTCTAACATTTTTAACAGCTAAGTCTTTTTCTTTTGCATACTCAAGTATTTCTTCTGAAAAAGTATCTTTTATAAGTCTTTTTCTTATATTGTTTGGCACTTTAGGTTGTAAAAAGTTCTTTTCTATTTTTTGAGCCTTATCCCAAAAAAGTATATGAGTGTGATAGTTTATATCTTTTTCGTGTACTGCACATATAAATTCAAAATTTTCTCGTTTTATATTGTTTTCTTCTCTTATTGTGTTTATATGTTTTCTTATGTAACTTTCCCAAGCCTTTAAATCTTCTAAACCTAACTTGCTTGTAGTTTCTTTCTTAATAGCTATCATACCCTCATATACAGCAATACCTTTTTTAGTATTTTCTAAAACTATTTTTGCTGTATCTTTGCTATCTTTAAAGTGCAAAATTTCATTAGTACCTACCTTACCTATAAGCCCTGTCCTTTGCTCCATATTTTTTAAAACTTTAGGACGGTGTCCTATATATAAAGTGTAGTTGTGGTTTAATTTTGCTCGTTGTTCTTTGTTTTTTACCTTTAAGTTTTTTATTTCTTGTGTATAGATTATTTTTGATATATTATCACCTTCTTATATAAATTATAATGTTTAAGTTTTAGTAAAATTAATCTTTAAATACTTTATTAAAATCATTAAATGCTTTTTTTAAATTTGAATGATCATACATTTTATCTAAATCATCTAAAAATGTACCCCAATAATCAAATGTAAGATTTTTAACATAATTTTCACTAATATATTTCGCTATATCTGATAATACTCCTTGAAGATTTGGGGCAATGTCAGAAATATATCCTCCTTTTTTCCCATCTAAATATTCCCAGCCGTGTTCTTCATCATATAGGAAAACAGCTTGATCAGTACGAAAAGCATTTCCAGTAATTTCTGCTAGTGCCTGATATTCAGCCATTCCTACTATAAAGTCATTAGTATAACTTCCTCCAAGCCAATCATCTTGTTTAAATATGTCTATATATATTGTTACAAGCTTTTCAAATTCTTCTAACGGCATTATTTTTTCTACTTCTTGTATATCAAGAAATACACCAAAATCATAATATGCTCCAGAAATAATTTCTTTACTACCATATATACTATACTCATAATCTTTATTATAAATATCATAGTTATCATATTTTGAATTATAGTAATTTTTAAGGTTATTAGTTGTTCTTTCTTTAGCCTTTTCAATTTCAAATAATTCTTGTGGAGTATAATAACTTTTATTTTCTTCTATTATATCATTTTCAGGATCTAAATTTTCATCTTTATTTAATGTAAACTTTTCTTTTTTAGTTGTAACATATCCTAAAGAATAAATATTTTTAGGTGCATTTATTATTGAAATCATATTGTATTTTCTCCTTATCTAATTTTTTAACTATAAATATAATACACTATAAGTATAAAATAGTAAATAATAAATTTACTATTTTATACTTATTAAACTTTAATTTATTGTATATGTTACACTTCTATTTTGTTGGCTAGTACCTCGACCCTCAACACGAACAGTCACTCTACAAGGTTCATTAAAGTCAGTAATATTTATAGTTTCTGTATTATACGCATAATTACTAAAAGAGTATTCTCTAATTTTATTAGTATTATTTCCTATAATTGATACTGTTCCTTGAACAAGTTGTGTTTTATCAGATGGCATAGTAATATTTATAGTTGAATTTTTATTTAAACGTACATTTTTAACTTGTGTTTTTGTTTCACGGTATCCAATTGACATATTACCATAAGCATTGCTTGGTACTGTACTGCCAATAGTTCCACTGCCAATACCTCCTGTTACTGGTGGACGTGTACCACTACCAATAGTTCCACTACCAATACCTCCTGTTATTGGTGGGCGAGTACCACTACCAATGCCTCCAATTATTCTTGAAGTAGAATTACTTTCTGCAAAGGCTGGTGTAGAAGATGTTGCTAAAATTAATGATGTTACTAAAATTGTTTTTAATGATTTTTTCATAAATAATCCTCCCTTTTCATAAAATTTACATTATATGGTACATTTTTATAATAATATAATATCTAAAAAAAATTTAATTTTTTAAGTATATTTTGTACATTTTAATATAAAATAATTTTGTATATATTTTTGTCTAAATAATCAATATTTATATTTTACATTACAATTCTGTTGATATATTTTTTAAATTATCTACATCTTGCAAAAAATCATTTACTTGAAAATCTTTCTTTTGCATATAGTTTACACCATTTCTCATAGACTTTTCTAAAATTTCATCAAATTTATTTTCGTCTGCACTATCAACTATTTGCAAAAACAAATTTATAAGCAAAAATAACTGTCCTGTACTCATTTTACCAATCTTCATTAACATTTTAGCAAGTCTGTTTGTTTGTTTATCCAAAATTTCCTTTATATCTTCTAGTCTATAAATAGAAGTTAATTCTTGTCTTATTATATCTGTTATAAAGTCTATATCTTCTCGGCTACTTTCAATATTAAGTCCTTTGTCTATAAACAACCTTATTACTTCCGATGTTTTTAGTCCTTTATTTATAGCTATTTTTTCTATTTTTTCTAGTGTATATTTTGGCAAATATATAGAACGTCTTATATGATTTTCACTCATTTTATACCTCCTTTATAGTGAATACTTTTTGAACCACTATTTTTTATAATGAACCCCGTTAAAGCCTTTGGCTTTAAGCTGTTTTATGTGTTGTGTGAACAACACTATTCCTGCCTAACTCTAAAAGTTAGGGCAGTTTAGCTTTGCAAAACTTCTTATACTCGCTTTGCTCGTTAAGATTAATTAAAAATTGAATTAAGAAATTATCTCTCAAACTCATCTTCCATCTCCTCCTTTAATATTTGTATATTTACTATTTTTTCTAACAAGTCCTCATTAAAATCCTTATTTTTAGGTTTATGTAAATAACAATTATAGCCTAACTCTTTATACTTTTTAGCAAATTCTTTTGCTTTATCTTGCCCATAATTTTCTTTCTTATCAAAGTCATTATCAAAGCAAAATATTATATTTTCTACATATTTGTTTTGTTTTAAATATGTATCTATTGCCATATCAAATAGTCCACCACACGATACTCTATTGTCTTGTTTCCAGTCAATTTTTGAGTATAGTTTAAATAGCGTCATATGGCTTATTAAGTCAATAGGACTTTCAAAAACATATAAATTTGTGCTTTTTCCATTAAAGATAAAACCATAACTTTTGTCACTGCTTTCTATGTCTTTTCTAAAATCGCTATTAGAAGATACACTTCTTAAACTACAATACTTAGCTACATTGTTTTCATCATACCCTACAAAAGCACATTTATAAAATACTCCCTTTTTATTTTCTTCTTTAGATTGATATATTTTGCCTTGATTTATAAAGTAATTAACTATCTCTTTATCTAACTTTCTTGTATTTACTAAATATGCTATTGCTCTGTTAAAGTTTTCTGCTTTTGGTGGCAGTTCAAAAGGCTTTTTTTCTTCTTTTTTATGAACATAAAAAGAGCCTATGTTTCCATAAGCCCTAATTCCTAAAATGCTTTCTACTGCTTGATTAAAATTTAAGTTTAAATACTCTTTTGCAAAGTCTATTATATTTCCTTTGACACCTGTTGTAAAGTGATAAAACCCTTTTCCGTTTTTAAAAATAAATAGTCCACCCATATTTTCCACTTTAAAAGTTTTATTATCACTTTCTTTTAACTTAAAACCATTGTTTATAGCAAAATCAACTAAGCTAGTATCAAAAACTTGCCTTATTTGCTCTTCTGTAAAAGGATATTTATTTATCATCTTACTTCCTCCCACATATTTTCTTCAGTATATTCTTCTTCAATATCTTTGCTATATTCAGTATTTATAATCTCAAATTTATCAACCTTTACGTTTAAAGCTAAACTACTACCATTTTCCCATATAACTTTAACTTGCCCCATATCATCAACGCCTGTTACTGCTCCTGTTATGCCTGTTGGCAAGTTTTCTCCTTGCATATTTTCCAGTTTTATTAAAGTGCCTATTTTAAAGGTTTCTTTTATTTCATTTACCGTCATAACAGAATAGTCTATTTCATAATGGTTTGTTTCAACAATTTCTTTGTTTATTTTCACATTTTGCTTTTTCAACCTTTCAATGTCATTATAAAATTGATTTGGAATGTTTATAACCCAAGTTTTAAAAAATTCTATAACAGATTTATATTCTTTATCAGATTTATCTTTAAATTCAATATATTTACCTACATAGTCATCTAAATAACTTGTAAGCACTATTTCATTTTTTTTAATTTTAAATGTTATTTCTGGGCTACGCATCATATCTCCGTTTAGTTCAGAGTAGTGGGCAATGGAATATTCTTTATTGCCTATATTTTCTAAAACTAAATCATCAAAGCCTTCTTGTTCCATTTTAATATAGCGTGTTTTACCATCTAAAACCTTGTATCCCCACTCATAAATACGTTTATGTATTTCTTTTGCAATTGTACTTTTATTTTCTTCTTTTGTTGCACCCATTTGTATGTTGTAATCTATTTCAATTTTTCTTTTAAGTAAATAATTTAATCTTTCATCATATTCAAAAGGCTTATCCATTTGTTCTTTTGCTTGCTTTAAATCTTGTTTAGCTTGATTAAGCCTATTTTCATAAATTTCTAACTCTTTTTCAATATCGCTTGCTAAATTTTCTATTCTTGTCATATTTCCTATTTCTGAAATACCTAAATCTTTTTCATAGGTTTTGTTGCCAACCAAATATACTTTTGACATTCCCATTGTTGTTGTAAAGTATACCTTTAAACCTGCATAAGTTCCTAATTCTTGCATATAATTGGCATTTTTTTCTCTTTCTATTTTACGTTTTAACTCCATAAAATACTCGCCTGCTTTTGTTCTATCATTAAATTTAATATTATTTAACGTTATCTCAAAATCAATAGGCTTATTATTTTTATAAGTTTTTATATCTAAATTTATATTATTTATATACTTTTCTAAGTTTTTTATTCTTATTGGCAAACTTTCTATTTTATTTTTATAGCTTTCTTTATTATCAAGCCAGTTACCCTTTAAAAGATTTATTTTATTTATTTCTGTTTCTACTTGCATTTTTTCTTTCATATAAGGATTTTTCATTGCAAGACCTTTTATCTCTGCATAGTTAAGAACAACTTCATCTATATCATCACAAGTTCTGAGAGGAGATTTTTCAGTCATTACTTGAGAAATAAATTTTTGTTTATTTTCTAAAATTTGATATAAGTAACTATCAAAACTACCTTCTGTAATATAATTAAATATTTCTACTTCCTTATTTTCATTCCCCTGTCTTAAAATTCTACCATTTCGTTGTATCAGCTGGTCTGGTCGGTCGAGTAGGTCAGGGATATTGCTATCCCTTTCCCCTCTAAGAACCGTACGTGAGAGTTTCCCCTCATACGGCTC
>CALWOZ010000083.1 GCA_944383305.1 uncultured Clostridia bacterium
GGACGCCTACTTAAATCTTCAAGACTTTCTAATGTACCATTATATCTTTTTAGCCATTTATATATAGTTTTCCTGCTTATTTTATATCTTATTGAAGCCTTTGTAACCCCATTTTTTATTGCATATTTAATAAAACGTTGACGATAATACTTTATTTGTGGTATCATATATATGATTTCTCCTTTGTAGTTTTTATTTGCAAATTTACTATACCACAAAGGGAAATCTTTTTTTATATTTTTTTGTTACCTATGTATTATACCTCAACATAAATAAAAAAATATATAAATAAAATATAAAATATTATAAAATAATAAATGATATAAAAAGTATTGAAATAAAAATAAATATATTGTATAATTTATTGGAGCTAATCTTAATATAGGGTTGTTAGCCTACTAACTCTAACAAGAGTTAGGGGGGTGATATTATGAGTACATATGAAGCGATATCTTTAATGATAAACTTCGCTACTCTAATTATTTTAGTAATGAATACAAAAAAATAACAGCCCCTGTCGGTCAAACTGTGGCTGTTAATTAATTTAATTAAACAATAACAGTGGGCTAACAATTAAGGTTAGCTTTTTCTATATAAATTATAACATAAAATATATACAATGTAAATAACTAAATAAAAAAATAAAAAAATATAAAAATAAAATATAAAATATTATAAAATAATAAATGATATAAAAAGTATTGAAATAAAAATAAATATATTGTATAATAAAGAATAGCTAACCTTAAAAAGGGTTGTTAGCCTACTAACTCTAACAGGAGTTAGGGGGTGATATCGTATGTTTTTGCTTTGCAAAAATAGGCAAAGCCTACTTCATAACAAGAGTTATGAAGCATACAGAGTACATATGAAACAATAATGGTAATATTAACATTATTAAGTTTAATGGTAACCATAATAAATACAAAAAAATAACAGCCCCACGTTCGCCAAAACTGTGGCTGTTATTTAATTTAATTTAACTAACAGTAGTAGGCTAACAATTAAGGTTAGCTTTTTCTATATAAATTATAACATAAAATATATACAATGTAAATAAGAAAATAAAAAAATATGTAAATAAAATATAAAATATTATAAAATAATAAATGATATAAAAAGTATTGAAATAAAAATAAATATGTTGTATAATTTATTTGAGCTAATCTTAAAAAGGGTTGTTAGCCTACTAACTCTAACAAGAGTTAGGGGGTGATATTATGAGTACATATGAAGCTATATCTTTAATGATAAACTTTGCTACTCTAATTATTTTAATAATAAATATAAAAAAATAACAGCCCCACGTTCAGCAAAACTATGGGCTGTTATTAATAAAATCAACTTATAGTAGGCTAACAATTAAGATTAGCTTTTTCTATATAAATTATAACATAAAATATATACAATGTAAATAACAAAATAAAAAAAATATATAAATAAAATAAAAAAGTTGTAGATATTTATCTACAACTTTTTTAAATACATTTTAAAATAATAGTTTACATAAAAATAATAATATTATATAATAGGAGTGTATATATAAACAGGTGTATTATTGTTTAGGTGGTATATATTCCAATATATCTTCTATTTTACAATCTAAAAAATTACATATTCTACATAATATACTTATATCTAGTCTTTGCATAGAACCTTTACAATATTTATTAAATTGAGTTCTTTGTATATTTAATTCTGCACATATTTTATTTTTAGAGATATTTTTTTCTTTTAATAAATTTTCAATTTTAACATTTATTATACCATAATTATTCATACTACACCTCCAAAGTTATTATAAATAAATTATACACTTATACTTGTATATAATATAACTATATTTATATAATAATATTACATATATGCAGGTATTAGAAAGGAAAGTATGGAAAAAATAGTTTCATTTACAGGACATAGACCTAATAAATTTATTTTTCAAAATGAAAATCATATAAGTTGTATAGAATTAAAACATATAATTATGGAACAAATAAAAAAGCTTTATTTAGAGGGGAATAAAATTTTTCTTACTGGTTGTGCGATAGGTGTTGATATATGGTGTGGTGAAATAATATTAGACTTAATAGAAAAGTATAATGATATAAAGTTATACTGTGTAATACCATTTGAAAATCAAGCGAATAGATGGACAGATGATTATAGAAAAAGATATACAAGATTAGTAGATAAATGTACAAAAAAAATAATACTACAAAAAAATTATAGTCAAGATTGTTACTTAAAAAGAAATAAATTTTTAGTAGATAAATGTACAACATTAATAGGCGTGTATGATGGAATATCTCAAAATAGTGGAACTTATTCTACGTTAAATTATGCCATTAATCAAAATAAAGATATTATATATATTAATTCAAATAATTTTAAAGTATATAATATTAAAAAATTTATATAAATATTATTATAAAAAGTTGTAGAAATATCTACATCTTTTTATAATATAAAATTTAATTTTAAAAATAGTAGTTTACATAAAAATAATAATATTATATAATTAATGTATACCCTTATAATTAAAGGTAAAATTATAGTATATAATTGTTAGTTTTAATATAAGGTAAAATATATGTATAAATGGGATATTATTGTTTAGGGGGTATATATTCTAAAATATCACTTATACCACAGTTTAAAAAGCTACATATTTTACACAGTATGTTTACGTCTAATCTTTGCATAGAATGATTACAATATTTATTAAATTGAGTTCTTTGAATATTTAATTCTTCACATATTTTATTTTTAGATATATTTTTTTCTTTTAATAAATTTTCTATATTTATATTTATTGTACCATAGTTATCCATATTATCCCTCCAACTACTATAATTATACATATATCACCATATACAATACAACTGTATTTATGTCATAATATTACATATATATAGGTATTAAAAGCTATTAACAAAAAATATAATAGAATAAAAAACTAAAAATAGGGGGAATGATATGTCAGTTTATATTTTAATAGGAGCATTAATTATTTTAATATGCTTAGGACTTAATAAAGTTTCTAACAAAGTTGGCTTACCTACGTTACTTTTATTTATTTTTCTTGGTATGTTATTTGGGTCAGACGGTATATTTAAAATACCTTTTGAGGACTATGTAATAGCCGAAAAAATATGTTCAACTGCCTTAATATTCATTATGTTTTATGGTGGGTTTGGAACAAACTGGAACAAGGCAAAGCCAGTTGCTGTAAAATCTATTTTATTATCTAGCCTTGGAGTAATTTTAACTTCTTTAATAGTGGGTATATTTTGTTATTATGTTTTAAAATTTGGATTTTTAGAAAGTATGCTTATGGGGGCTGTAATTAGCTCGACAGATGCTGCTTCTGTGTTTTCTATTTTACGTTACAAAAAGTTAAATTTAAAATATAATACGGCTTCACTTTTAGAGATTGAAAGTGGGAGCAACGACCCGTGTTCTAACATTCTTACAATAATTATATTATCATTTATGAATATTCAATCTAGTGATACAAATATTTTATATCTTATTTTTTCTCAAGTTGTTTATGGTATAATTTTAGGTGTTATTATAGCGTTAATAGCTGGCTATATTTTATCAAAATTTAAGACATCTACTAATGGATTTGACTCAATATTTGTATTTAGTATAGCATTATTGTCGTATTCATCAGCTATGTTAATAGGAGGAAATGGATACTTAAGCACATATATAACAGGTATTATTTTAGGAAATAAACCTATAAATAATAAAAAATCTCTTGTTAACTTTTTTGATGGTATAACAGGTCTTATGCAAATTTTAATATTTTTCTTATTAGGACTTTTATCGTTTCCATCTCAGTTACCTAGTATATTTATACCAGCATTAGCTATTTCATTATTTTTAACATTTATAGCACGTCCTATATCAATATTTGCTATTTTAACTCCTTTTAAATGTTCAATAAAACAACAGCTTTTAGTATCGTGGGCTGGACTTAGAGGGGCTGCGTCAATAGTTTTTGCTATAATGGCTACGGTTAGTCCGGCTTATACCAAAAATGATATTTTTCATATTGTATTTTTTATAGTTTTATTCTCTATATCAATACAAGGTTCTTTAATACCTTATATGGCTAAAAAATTAGATATGATAGATAACGAAAGTGACGTTATGAAAACATTTAGTGATTATTCTGAAGAAATGCCAGTTGAGTTTATAAAGCTTTTAATCGGAAAAAATCACCCGTGGATTAATAAGAAAATTAAGGATATTGAATTATTACCTAATGTTTTGACGGCTTTAATAATTAGAGATGGAAAACAAATTATACCTAAAGGTGACACTCTAATTTTAGAAAATGACATAGCAGTTTTAAGTGGTCCATCATTAGATGAAGAACCAACAGGACATTTAACAGAAATAAAAATTGAAAAAGATAGCGAATGTATAGGTAAAAATTTATCACAAATAAAATTTAGTCAAGATAAATTAGTTATTTTAATAAAACGTAACGGTGAGGCTATAATACCTAGTGGTAAAACAATTATTGAACAAGATGATGTACTTATTATTAATCAACTATAAAAATAATTGTGCAAAAAGCTTGCAATATATTTTAATATGTGATATAATCCTAAATTGGAATATTCCTTGTTCTCTTTTTATAGAGAGCCAAAGACCAAAAGGAGGTGCAGAGAATGAACAAATATGAATTAGCAGTTGTTGTTAAACCAACATTAGAAGAAGAAGCACTTAAAGCTGAGTTTGAAAGTGTTCAAGAGATTATCACTAAATTTGGTGGTAACATTGAAAAAGTTGATGATTGGGGCAAACGTAAACTTGCTTACGAAATTAAAAAATTCAATGAAGGTTTTTATAGCTTTATTACTTTTACAGCTAATAGCGAAACTCCAATTGAAATTGAGCGTCGTATGCGTATTAAAGAAAACGTACTTCGTTATTTAGTTGTTCGTCAAGAAGCTTAAATTTGTGAGGTGTTTTTATGAATAAGGTTATAATATCTGGTAGACTTACTAGAGACCCAGAAACTAGATATTCTCAGAGTGCAGAGCCAATTGCTGTTACTCGTATAGGTGTTGCTGTAAACCGTCGATTCAAAAGAGATGGTGAGCCAGATGCTGATTTTATAAACTGTGTATCTTTTGGTAAAACTGCCGAGTTTATTAGTAAGTATTTTACTAAAGGTATGATGATAGGGATAGTTGGTACACTTAGAACTAACTCGTGGACAGATAATAATGGTCAAAAGCGTACTTCTGTTGAGGTTCAAATAGAAGAAGCCGAATTTTTAGAAAGTAAGTCAGCATTTGAAAATAGCCAACAATCTAATACACCTAATATGTCTAATCAAGAACAGCCAACATATAACAACACACAAAATAATACTCCAGATTCTGACGATTTTTATAGTATAGAAACTGGTGTAGATGATGATAACTTACCATTTTAATAATTTCGTATTAAGTTTATAAAGGAGGGAAAACCAATGGTTAACAAAAAACGTGGAAAAAGAAAAAAACGTGTTTGTGCTTTTTGTGCTGAAAAAGTAGATTTTGTTGATTACAAAGATACTGCTAAGCTTAAAAAATATATTTCTGAAAGAGGAAAAATATTACCTAGAAGAATAAC
>CALWOZ010000084.1 GCA_944383305.1 uncultured Clostridia bacterium
TTTGTTGATTACAAAGATACTGCTAAGCTTAAAAAATATATTTCTGAAAGAGGAAAAATATTACCTAGAAGAATAACAGGCAACTGTGCTAAACACCAAAGAGTTTTAACAATAGCTATTAAAAGAGCTAGACACGTTGCTTTACTTGCATATACACAAGATTAATTTTTTTAAGGCTAGCTTAAAAGTTATAAGCTAGCCTTAATCTTTGTTAATATTAACAAATAAATAATTATGTTTATACCTTATTAATATAGTATGGTTTAATATTATATATTAAAAATTCATTATTACTATTGTTATTAAAAATTAAAATAAAAATCTGTTTATAATTTTCATTTTAAATAACAAAGTCATAATCTAATTATATTATTAAATACAAAAAATATTGAAAAAATAAACAAAATATGTTATAATATACCAAATATTATTTATAAGGGAGGTTTTCATATGGAAATCCAAATGCAAGTTAAAAATTATATGGAAGATTTAGTTGTTAATCAATTAGAAGATATTATGCAAAAAAATAATTGTAAATGTTTTTGTGAAAGATGTAAAGCAGATATTACTGCACTTGCACTTAATAATCTTCCTACAAAATATGTAGCGACAGAAAAAGGTGTTTGCTATGCAAAGCTTAGCTCATATGAAAATCAATGTCTTATAGATATTGTTACAGCTATAACTAATGCTATAAAAATAGTTGAAAAACACCCTAGACATACAAATGATGAATAATAAAAATATTGTTTTAATAGGATTTATGGGTTGTGGCAAAACAACTATTGGTAAGGAGCTTGCTAAAAATTTAAGTTTTTCTTTTATAGAGACAGATGTTGTTATAGAACAAGAACAAAACAAAACAATTAATCAAATTTTTAGTATTTTTGGTGAAGAATATTTTAGAGAATTAGAAAAACAAACTTATTTAAAAGTATCTAATCTTAAAAATTATGTTATATCAACTGGTGGTGGTGTGGTTAAATACCAACAAAATATTATAAATCTAAAAAAAAATGGAATTATAATATATCTTAAAGCTACACCAGAGAAAATATACGAAAATTTAAAATATGATAATAAAAGACCATTATTAAATACTAAAAATAAATACAAAACTATATGTACTCTATTAAAAGAAAGAGAGCCCTTATATGAAAAATATTCAGACATTACATTTGAGGTAAATGATAATACTCCATTTGTATTAGCAAAAGATATAAAAAATAATATACAAAATAGATAATTATATATTAATGACTTTAAATTTTATAATAAAAATTTTAAAATTTGAAATAATAAACATAACATAACTTTAAGGAGGAAATTTTAAATGATTTCAGCTGGTGATTTTAGAAATGGTGTTACCATTGAATATGAAGGAGATATATACGTAATATTAGAGTTCCAACACGTTAAACCTGGTAAGGGAGCTGCCTTTGTTAGAACAAAAATCAAAAACCTTGTTACAGGAGCAGTAGTAGAAAAAACTTTTAGACCTTCTGAAAAAATGGGTAGAGCACATATCGATAGAAAAGATATGAGTTATTTATATAATGATGGTGAGCTTTATCACTTTATGGACAATGAAAGCTATGAACAAATAGCTGTTAATGCTTCAGAAGTTGGTGATACATTAAAATTTGTTAAAGAAAATGAAATAGTAAAAGTTCTTTCTTATAATGGTAACGTATTTGGTATTGAACCTCCATTATTTGTTGAGCTTGAAATTATTGAGACAGAGCCAGGATTTAAAGGTGATACAGCTACTGGTGCTACAAAACCTGCTGTTGTAGAAACTGGTGTTTCTGTAAATGTTCCTTTATTCCTTGAACAAGGGGAAAAAATTAAAATAGATACTCGTACTGGTGAGTACTTAGGAAGAGCTAATTAATTTTAAAAGCTATATATTGTTTATTACAATATATAGCTTTTTGTATAATAAATAATATTTAAAAAAGGTTGTTTACCGTTTTTAGTAGAGTTTAAAATATTAAATAATAAAATATATTTCCATATATTATTATTTTAAATATTTTAGGTTAAATGTTATATAAAATAAGTATATTTTTTATGAGAATATTTTAATAACCAACAAATTTTTGTCACAACTATTGACAAACAACCTTAAAGTTATAAACAATAATAAATTATTTTAAATAAATATTATATAAATGTGGAAAACTATTAAGTTGACAAAAATAGTATAAAATGATATAATTACCTAAAGTTAGCTTATGCTAACAAAAGGAGGAGATTTTTTGGAAAATTATTTTTTAGCATTTTTTTTAACTTTAATAGCAGGATTAAGTACAGGACTTGGGAGTATTATTGCTCTTTTGACTAAAAATACAAATAAAAAGTTTTTATCTATTAGTTTAGGATTTTCAGCTGGTGTTATGATATATGTATCTATGATAGAAATATTTTTTAAAGCTAAAGATAGCTTAACTTTACAGCTAGGAGAGAAAAAAGGATATTTAATTACTGTTGTATCCTTTTTTATAGGTATTTTATTAATAGCTATAATAGATAAATTAATACCATCAGAAGAAAATCCTCACGAAATACACAATAAAGAATTAGAAAATAATAAATCTAAAAATTTAGCTCGTATGGGTATATTTACAGCTTTAGCAATAGCAATACACAATTTTCCAGAAGGACTTGCTACGTTTGTATCTGCCTTACAAGAACCACGTATAGCTATCCCTATTGTTGTAGCAATAGCTATTCATAACATACCAGAGGGTATAGCAGTGTCTGTACCTATATATTATTCAACAGGGTCTAAGAAAAAGGCTTTTATATATTCTTTTTTATCCGGTCTATCTGAGCCTATTGGTGCAATAGTAGGTTTATTTATATTAATGCCTATTATGAATGACATTGTTTTTGGCGTAATATTTGCTATGGTAGCTGGTATTATGGTTTTTATATCTCTTGATGAATTATTACCTACTGCTAGAGAATATGGTGAACACCATTTATCAATTTATGGATTAATAGCAGGTATGATGGTTATGGCAGTTAGTTTATTACTATTTGTATAAGGAGATTAAATATGGATGTATGTTTAGAAAAAATATGGTCAATTTATAAAATAAAAAAATTAGAAGAAAAAGATATTAAAGATATATATAATCTTTGTAAAGAAAATACTAAATATTATGAATATTATAAAGAAAAACCTACATTTAATAATATTAAAGAAATTTTTACTGCATTACCTTATAATATGACTATTAAAGATAAGTTTTTTGTTGGATTTTATAAAGAAAATAAGTTAATAGCTATTTTAGATTTAATAACAAACTATCCTAATGAAAATAGTGTTTATATAGGTTTATTTATGATTAATAAAAACATACAAAATAAAGGTATAGGAAGCAAAATAATAGAAGAACTTTGCAATACATTAAAAAATCAAGGATTTAATAATATAGAGTTAGCTTATATAGAGGATAATATAGAGGCTAAAAATTTTTGGTTAAAAAATAAATTTTCACATAATAATAAATCATCTAAACTAGATAATTATAATGCTATATGTATGTTTAAACAGCTATAAAAGAGTAATATGTATTTACTCTTTTATAGCTTTTAATTTTAATACAAAGTATCAAAAAAACTGATTAACCTATTTTATTAATACCACCCATATAAGGAACTAACACGTCTGGTATAATAATGCTTCCGTCTTCTTGTTGGAAGTTTTCTAATATAGCAGACATAGTTCTACCAATGGCAAGTCCACTACCATTTAAAGTGTGTACTAATGTAGCTTTGTCTTTAACATTATCTTTAAATTTTATATTAGCACGTCTAGCTTGAAAATCTTCAAAGTTAGAACAGCTAGAGATTTCTACATATCTATTATAGCTAGGTAACCATACCTCAATATCATAAGTCATAGCAGAGCTAAATCCTAAATCACCACCACAAAGTCTAACTACTCTATAAGGAAGATTTAAAAGTTTTAAAATGTTTTCAGCATCATTTGTAAGTTTTTCTAATTCTTCATAAGATTTTTCAGGTCTAGTAAATTTAACAAGTTCAACTTTATTAAATTGGTGTTGACGAATAAGACCTCTTGTGTCACGTCCAGCAGAGCCAGCTTCAGCTCTAAAACAAGCAGTAAAGGCACAGTGATTAATAGTTAAATCATTACCATTTAATATTTCATCTCTATAAAGGTTAGTAACAGGTACTTCGGCAGTAGGTACAAGATAGTAACCATTGTTAGATATTTTAAACATATCTTCTTCAAATTTTGGTAACTGACCAGTACCATACATACTATCTTTATTAACCATTTGAGGAGGCATTACCTCTACATATCCGTGTTTATCTATATGTGTGTCTAACATAAAGTTAATTAAGGCACGTTCAAGTCTAGCTCCAATCCCTTTATATACAGTAAATCTAGCTCCAGTAATTTTGGCAGCACGGCTAAAGTCTAAAATGTCGTGAGCCTCACCTAAGTCCCAATGAGGCTTTGGTTCAAATTCAAATTTTCTAGGTTCACCCCATTTTCTAATTTCTTCATTTTCACTGTCATCTAAGCCAACTGGTACTTTCTCATTAGGTGTGTTAGGTATGCTATATAAAAGAGTTTTTATCTCTTCATCTACTTCTCTTACGTTGTTGTCTAGACCTTTTATTTTTTCAGAAAGTTCTTTCATCTCTGCCATAAGGTCAGTAGTGTCTTTTCCCTCTTTTTTTAATATAGGTACTTGTTTAGAGGTTGTATTTTGTTTATTTTTAAGTTCTTCTACTTGTTGTAAAAGGCTTCTTCTTTTTTCATCTAATGTTAAAAAAGATTCTAAGTCGTATTTTTTGCCTCTTTTTTCTAATGCCTTTTTTACTCCTTCAAAGTCTTCTCTAATTCTTTTAATATCTAACATAACGTATCTCTCCTTTTATTTATATTTTATATCGAATTTATACTGTTATATAAGTTTTTGTATTTTATTATTACAATTAAGCTATGACTTTATTCTTAAGTAAAATTATAAATTATTTATTTTAATTTTATTAAAAAATAAAACTGATAAAAAGTATTAAAATACAAAAAAACTCGTCCCTAAAAATAAGGGACGAGCTAAAAACCCGTGTTGCCACCCAAATTGCTAGAAAAAACTAGCCACTCATTAAAAGCTATAAAGGGCTGACCCTTATGGCTTAATCACCATAAACTTTGAAAGTGGAACTCTATAATAAAATGTTAATTTACACCAACCATTAACTCTCTAAAAATTTATTTATAGATTAGCTTTCATTCATATACAAAAGTATAAACGTCGATACATATATTTTTAAATATTATAACAGATATTTTTTTATTTTTCAAGTATTTTATTTATTATAGAAAATATGTATTGTTGAGGTATAATACATAGGTAACAAAAAAATATAAAAAAAGATTTCCCTTTGTGGTATAGTAAATTTGCAAAT
>CALWOZ010000085.1 GCA_944383305.1 uncultured Clostridia bacterium
GCATAGACAAAATTCAGATATTACAACAGAAGCTATGATTAAAATAATAGCAAAAGAAGTAGCAGATCAAATCAAAGTTGATATGAAAGAAATTAAAAATGCTAGTAATGATACAGATAGGAATACTCAAATATTATTAGAAATGATTAATGGATTTTTTGTAATTTCTGAGTATGGAAGATTAGCAACAACAGAAGACATTATTGCTCCAGCATTAACTAGAGCTAGTGATATTGTTGATAAGAGAAAAGAAGCAAAGATTATAAAAGGATTATATAAAAAATATTAAAATAAAAACCATAGCTATTATTGGCTATGGTTTAAAAATCCTCATAAGTTATTTGTACTTTTGGGGTAGTGGAATTAGTTATTAAATAAAAAGTCCTTATAAAAACTGTAACTAAAAATAAAGTAAAAACTATTGATAAAACAAAAGACAAATTCATAACTAATTCCTCCTAACAAATGAATAAAGATTCTATAAGAAAATGTTAGAATGGAAGTAAAATAAAAAATAGTCTACAAATTAATAGAATTTTCTGATATAATAGAACTTGGGGATGAAAATAGATGAGAATAAGAGAGTTAATAAATATATGAGGAGCTTTTAGCTCCTTTTTTTTGTAAATAAAAAATTATGAAAGAGTAATTCATAAGAGTTAGGAAAACAATTATGTTTATAAATTAATTTATAAATAAGAGGTGTCATAAATGAGTTACATTTAATTTTTGTAGCTACAAAGAAATGACAAAATTTTAAGGTTTAATATGCTAATGTTGAGTGTAGAAACAAAAAAAGGGGTGATGGAATTTGTGGCTACAAAAGTTGTAAAGGAAGAAGTTATAAGGGCTAGAGTAGATAAAAATTTGAAATATAGATTAAAAAAAATGTGTAAAGATAAAAAAATAAGCATGAGCAAATTAATAATAAATATTCTTGAAAATGAAGTGAATAAATATGAGTTTAAAATAAAAAATGAAAAAGTAATTGATAGGAGAGCAGAAGAAACAGAAAAGAAATTAAGAAAGTTAAAAGAGAAATTAAATGAGAAACAAATTTAAGTTACTGTGTAGAAATATTACTCATTTCTTACTGGTAATGATGGTGGTAACAATACTGGTAATAGTAGTGGTAATAAATATTGATGATATAGCAAAGAAGTTACCACTATTATTACCAGTGTTATATGGGTACAGTGGTGGGTAAATAGATGGGTAAAATGGTGGGTAAAAAAAGCTGATATATTGTGGGTTTATACCCATTGATTAAAATGAGAGAATAAAAGGGGTTTGTAAGGAATTTAGTTGCAACTTTCCCATATACCTAATGGGGTATATATTTATATATAAATATATACAAAAATAATAATTGAAATGAAATCAATGTGGAGATTTTAAAAATTTTATGAGTTCTGTAGGAGCAGATCTGAAATAAAATTTTAAAATACTACCTTGATGGAATGGAAATTTATATACTGGAGTAACGAAGTGACATAAGCCTAGTATCGGCGGAGGCAAAGAGAAATTTACAAATCTATATATAATAATCGTTATAGAGAAATTTTATGATGTTATAATAAATAGAATTTTTTTGTTGAATTACAAAAATAAAATATGGTATTATTTAACTGATTCATAAAAAGACTCTTTTAGTAATAGTTTTTTGCACGTAGTTCCTTGCAATGTTGTTTAGTTGTTTATAAAGATAAGCGAGCTCTAGAATTATTCTAGGGCTCGCTTATCTTTTAGCTAGAAAATATTAGGAATAAAGTGATAAAATAAAGTTATCAATTGCAATATAGCTTTTAAAATGACTGTGAGCGATTTTAAGGCTATTTTAATTATAAAGGGATTTTTATTCCTTTAAGAAGCAAAAAACTAATATAGAGCCTTATAGAGGGGTTAAAATTAATGCGAGGTGGTTTAATGAAGTTTATTGAGGGGTTTTTTATTAAAAAATATACTAGAGGTACTAAAAAGGGCAAGGAGTATATTAAAACTACAAAAAGATATGTTTGGAGTATTCCAAAAGATCTAGAAAATGAAATTAAAGTTGCAGATGAAGTTTTAGTCGAAACTACTTGGCTTAAAGACAACAAGTACATATCAGGAAAAACTAAAGTTTTAGTTGTTAATGTTTTTGAAAAAGATAAAGATCAAGAAGAAAGAAAAAAAGTTTTGAAGATTTTAAAGAAACATGAATGTTCATAAATTGATTTACGAACAAGAATATAAAATAATTAAAGTGTTAAAAATACGATTTTACAAAAAAGTTTATTTATAGTAAACTTTAAGTGTTTCGGAAACCCTTACAAATGGCATAAACACGTATTAAAACATTTAAGAAAACAACAAAAACTGCGTAGAAGAATAATTCTGCGCAGTTTTTATTTTTATTTTTTTATTTTAAATATTAAAACTTAATATATAGTAGGAGACTTCTATATTGTTTTGATAATTATATTTTAAAAAGTGAACTACTAATAATAGAAATAATATTAAAAATATTAAAAATATTAAAATTTTTAAATGTTTTTTCATTTTAAAATCTCTTTAATCTTTCATATAAAATTAATTAACAAAAGAAGTTCTTTTTCTTATTATTAATACACTAGTAATTAAGCAGAAAATAATTACAAAGCTTATAACTAATATTGATTCTGTAACTGAAATAAATCTAGTAGTTCCTATATTAATAACACCATAAAAATCAAAAATATTCTTTGCTAATTCTTTTATTGAATTATTTAAATCATACTTACCTATATTATTAAAAAATAATGAATATATAGCAATAAGTATACTACCTATAAAGCACTTTTTAAAAATTATGCCTAAAGTATATCCAATTTCAGCAAAACAGATTGCTACAATACAACCAAATATATATTTTATTAGAATACTATGAGAATTATCTAAAGAATAATTAAAATTATCAATTGGAATTGAATTCTTTAACAATTGGAACATTAATAATCCAATAAGTTTAGCTAATATTAAAGCTATAGATAATAAAAAAACACTACTAAAAATAAGAACAAAATGTTTAGAGATAGAATAATCATTTTTTGATGATCTAATAGTTCTTACTTTAATTGTCTTATAATTAAAATCAAATGTTGCATAAATTAATCCTAATACACCAAAAAATAATGGAAAGAATAAAACTGATGTTTCTAACATTTGTGAAATAGTATAATTAGGACTAGCAGCATATATATATTGACCAACTTTTTCTTTGTAGTATGCAATTGGATTACTTATTGTTATGGAAGTATCTTCATTTTGAATGATCTCATAGGGTTCGGATTCATCCATATCAATATTATTTTTTTCATAATAGGCTTTAGAATTGTTATAACTTGTATAAGTATCGGTAGCTGCATTATAATTCATAAATAATACTATTCCAAAAAGTAGGCATAATATACTTAAGAATATAGTATATATATTTGAAAAGATACTATATTTTAAATCATGTTTAATGCAATTCTTTATCATAGATTTCCTCCAAATTAATTTTTCCATTAGTATTTTTAGTATCTAAATAGATTATTTTATTATTTTTAAAAATAAATATATCATCTATAATTTCATTATAAAAATCAAATTGGTGCCCAGTAAGCAATATAGTTGTTTTAGTTGACCATTTTTTTATTTGTTGTTTTAAGAATCTTATAGTATCATAATCTAAACCGTTAGATATTTCATCCATTATTAGATAATCCGGTTCTAATATTTCTACTAAGGCTAAAGCTAGTTTCTTTTTTT
Organism: uncultured Clostridia bacterium; assembly: GCA_944383305.1. GTDB lineage: Bacteria > Bacillota > Clostridia > Lachnospirales > CAG-274 > Tyzzerella. Next base: position 3,772 of record CALWOZ010000085.1, read on the forward strand.
GGCCATAAGAATAGTTTTTTACTTTTCTATTTAATAAGTCATTATCTAAATATTTTAATGATAATTCTATAATACTTTTTTTAGTTTTTTTTCCTTCAGAAAAAAGTATTAAATTCTTTAGTCCTGATAAATTAGTATAGAATGGGCAATCATCCCAAAGTACTAAACAGTTATTTTTTTTGTCGTTAAACAGTATATTACCTGAATATGATTCTAATCCCATAATACACTTTATTAATGTAGTTTTTCCGCTACCATTAGATCCCATAAAGAAAGAAATTTTATTTTTATTAATTTTAAAACTTGAGCTATTTATAATGGTTTTTTTATTATATTTTTTTGAAAAATTACTTATTTCAATCATTTATTATTTCCTCATATAATATTTTTATAGTTTGACTTTAAATTTTTGTAATTAATATTACTAAAATTAAATCTATATATATTAGATATATAGATATATGTATATTTAAATTATCATTTTACAAAAATTCCCCAAAGAGTTTCTAATACCTTATATATTTTTAAATTATTATATTAAATACCTGGATCCCATTGAGACCAGCCACTACGAGTAATGTAAGCTTCATCTGTAACATCAATAGCGTGTCCAAGGGTTACTCCAGCAATTTCAGCTCCAACTAAAAATGTAGTGTAACTATGATAGTAATGCGCTAGTTTTGTTGATTTATTTAATTTAGTAATACCGTTTAACTCGACAAAAAGTCCACTTCTTTGTTGCCAAGTATCAGAACTTGTAATTGATGTACTATTAGCAGTCCAAGAAATAGTTGCTTTAGACCAAGATAAGTATTTTACACCTCTTTCTAAAAATGTTTCATATGTTGCAGCAGATGCCTGCTTTGCAGGTATAAAAGTTAAACTTAATGCTAATAATGGAAGTGCTATAAATTTTGATTTGAATTTTTTCATTTAAATAATCTCCTTTGATTTTTTTATAGTTTTATAAGGTATTAGAAATTAATTTGTATAAAATAGTTCAATTGGTTAATTTCTACATTAAATATAAAAAAACCTTCTAATTCAAAAAATTTCTTTATGAAATTATATTTTAGAAGTAGAATATATAAAATTTAAAGAAATATTTTAAGATTAAAATAATTAGAGAATAGAAAGAATCCTTTGGGATAATTGTAAAATTAGAGTGTTAATGACAATATTACTATATAAAAAATTTTAGAATTTTAAATTTAGAAGTTTTTTTATAAATAATTTATAATGAAAAGTATATCAAAATATAGATTGTTTATTTTTAACTATAAATTTATTCGATTAACCTTTAGACTGTGTATTATCTTCAAAGAAATTTTTAAGTTTAGTAGCTAATTCTATATTGCTAATTTACTTCAGTATTTTTAACATGAGTTTAAGAAGAGATCTATTTCAGAATTTTATATTTATGTAGTATAAATAAATGGTTATATATAAGTGAATTAAGATTTTATAAATAAGAGATTAAAATTAAGAAAATTTGAAACAAAGTAATGGAGAGTCTTATATTATAATTAATTTCAAGAATAGACAATTAATAGAGTATAATCATTATTTTTTATTACTAATAGGGGTAGCGTCCATGGCCGTCAACCTAAGAAAGTATAAGACAGAAATTAAAATTTAGAGTGGAATTTTTACTACAA
>CALWOZ010000086.1 GCA_944383305.1 uncultured Clostridia bacterium
ATATTATAATTAATATTATAAAAAGAATTTATATCAAATTTACTTGCTAATCTTAAAAAAGAATTAGCTATTATTAAATTATCTTGTTTCTTATTTTTCCAATTATTTTTACCATCTTCCAAAATTTCTAAATTTTTATCTATTGACATATGACTAATTTTTTTTTATACTAAAAACATATCAAAGGAACACTAATATAAAATTGATATATAAAATTACGAAATAATCCTTTGGTTCTTTTATTTCTTATTTAATATAAAAAACTCCTTTCGAATTATTTTGTTTTGAACACCTTAATAATATCATAGGAGTTTTTTTTATGCAATAATAAATTAATAAAATATTTCAAAAATAAAGCAAATAATAACAAATAGAACTTAAATATCAATATTTATTAAATTTAAAATATATAATCAAATAGAACTAAAAAGAAATAAAAAACCTTGCAAAAATAAGGATGACTTTTTTTACGTTTGAGTTACCGTACTAAATTACTCGGAATAGGCTTGTTTCAAGGTGTAGAATAAGATAAACATATAAAAAAGCGCCGTAGTTGTTTCTATATAGTATCAAGTAAAGGAAGAAATTATTCGGAAATTTATAAATTTTGGCTATATTTTTTCTCTCAAAAAGTCATTTTTTTCAATTTTAAAAAACAAAGAAATTAATCAAATTTTAAAAAATACATAAAAACATTTTTAACTTTCAAAATACATAATCTTGACTATAATAAAAAAAGATAGTTATAATTTATTATAGATTTAAAAATTAATTAAAATTAAAATTTTTAAAAATAAAAATATTGGAGTTGAAATTTATGTATGCAATAGCATTTGATTTAAAAATAGATGTTTTGAAAAAAGAATATGGGGAACCATATAATAAAGCATATGATGAAATAAGACAAGAATTAGAAGCATTAGGGTTTGAATGGACACAAGGCAGTCTTTATATAAGCACTAATGAAAAAGATACCTTAGCAAGTGTATATAAAGCTATAAATAAACTAAGTAACATAATGTGGTTCAAAAAAAGTGTAAGAGATATAAGAGCATTTAAAGTTGAAGACTACTCAAATTTTACAGACATCGTAAAATCATAAATTAATTTAATATTAAAGCATAAATATTATAATAATTACTGCAAAATATTTTAACATCAATTATATGGGGTCTAATAGCCTCATTTTGCCCTGTGAAAACATTCTATAGTATTAAAACATTACCTAATATCAAAAACGCTAAAATACCCCTTAAAATTAATTTTAAGGGGTATTACATTTTACCATATAAATTTTTTATTTATTTTTGCAATTTCTATATATTTTTTTCTTGCACTCTCTCGTTCTTCTTCAGTAGGTGCAGTTTTATACTTTGTATACAAATCTCTTTTAATCATTGCATCTAACTTTTTATGTAAAGCATTATTTAATTGTATAACATCATTCTCATTTATTTCATCATTATTCAATAAATTTTCAGTTAATAAAATTAATTTAATAAAAACATCTTTAGGTATTTGTACTTGTTCTTGTCCCATTTTTATCTCCATTTCAAATTATAATTCTAAATCAAAGTCATTTTCTATGCATTTACTTATACTTTGTTCTTTTAACTTTTTATTCAGTAATTCACTTTTTACTAAATTAATTAAATCATATGGTAAAGCATCCAATATTTCATTCAACATATCATTTTCTTTTTCCAAATCATTAATTATTTTTTTATTATTTATTTTTTTATTTAACGTATTTTTTGATTTTTCTTTTAATTTTAAATTTTCATATTCTAAATCTTTACATTTATTTTTTAAACTTTCTATATGCTTTAAACTTTCCTTATAGCTATCTTCTAATTTTAACCCTTTAATTGCACTTTTAACAAGCTTATTTATATCTTCTAATGAAACACCTGTAATAATATTTTTAGTAAATGGTACTTGTTTTATTTTCAAAGATTTTATGTAATTCAATGTTGTATTATAATCCCTTAATTTATTATTTATTTTATCTATTTCTCTTCCTGTATAATTTAATTCATCTTTTAATGTTTTCAGTTTATTTAAAGTTTTACTATCCTCTTCAATTAGTTCTCTATTTAATTTTAATTGATTGCTCAACTTATTATTTTGTTCCAATAAGTCATTATTTTGCCTTTCTAAGCTTTCATTTTTAAGTTCTAGTATATTCCTATTACCATTAGCAGTAACACCATTTAAAATACCTATATCACGTTTAAAAACACTATTCATATATTTACTCAAATCATTATGAAAATTCTGTAATTCTTTTCTTGTAATTAATTCTTTAGCAGATACCTTCTCTATACTTTTCTTTTTATCTAAAACAACAGGTATAAAACAAAAATGTATATGTGGTGTTGTTTCATCTCTATGTACATAAGCAGATATTACATTCTTCTGTCCATATCTATTCTCTAAAAATTTATATATTTCTTTAAAAAATAAATTTTCTTCCTCACTATCTTTTTCTATCTCTTTTGGTAAAGTAATAACCCACGCACATATAACATTAACATCAGCTCTATTTAATACTTTTACTTCACTTAATCTATTCTTTAAAATTTCATTTTGATTTCCATCGATAGCAAGATTATAATTCTTATAACTTTTATTTACATCAATTTCTTGATTGCCAAATCTTATACCCTCTTTTCTTTCAAAATGATTAAATAAGTTGTTACACGCTTTTCTTGTATACTTCCCTAAATGTGCCACTATAACACCAACCTTTATTTTTTATATCAAAAAACAGAGCGTTGCACACTCTGTAATTTAGCTATTAGTAATATCCTCTCACAAGTCGTGCTACGGCTTGTTTTTACCCCGTAGGGCAAGATGACCAATAAATTTTTTATTTTTGGTCTATCTTGCTATACCATCTTTCTTTTTGGTTTACTTTTATAATATCAATCTTTATCCTGAATGTCAATTTTTTATGTTATATATCATAAAATAAGATGCAATAAAATAGGCAAGAAAAATCAAAATTTACTTGCCTATCCTAATATTTTAAATTATTGTATTTATTAAAAATTAAAATCAATATCTAATTTATAATTCGTTAATTTCCAATTTCCAAATTCTTTAAAATATTTAATATCATTTTTAAAATCTAAAAATAGATCTGCAATATTTTCATGCGTAACACTTCCAAAAATCAATTTAGATTTATTAAAAAAACAAATATCTTCAATACCAAAATGATACTCAAATAAACTATTAAAGGTATTTAAAATAATATTCATTGAAATAATATTTGAGTTATAAACAAAAACATTTAACGGCTTTTCTAAAGTTTTATAACGATACCAATTAAATGTTTTAATATTTTTAATCAAAAAATAACTTAAATTTTCATATAAAATTTCATCATAATCTATACTATGAAATGTCAACGTAAAATGAGTAGAATTTTCAAAAAGATATTTCATAAAATTTTTAAATTTAATATTACTTATATTGTTACTAATTAATGAATATGTAAACATATGAAATTTTTAAGCATACCATATATGTGCTTTATACCTTTCTCCATTAGATTTCAAAATGTGATAATGATTCCAATATCCATCTCCAGAACCATGTATTTCTGGTCCTGCATATTTATATCCTGTAAGAACTGCTCTAGCATAAGAACCTTTAGTACAAAATATAGCACCTTTATTATTATCACTCTGGGCTTTACTTCTAGCTACATTAATTGAAGATATTCCTCCACCTATATATACATAACCATTTTTTAAATATGCATCAAAATATTTATATTCATCTTTTCTCCTTAAAGTATCCACTATTTCTTCAGCCATAACATAAGTACTATTTAAAATTATTATTGCACAACCTATATCTAATAAAGCTTGTACAGCAGCATAAAGAAGAGGAATACCTATTGGTATAACAAAACGAGCATTATTATTTAAATTATACTCCTGATTTGTATTCTTATCCACAAAAGTTATTTTATTAGTATTATCTATATCATTTAAAGTTTCAATATCCTCATCAAAATTTATATCATAATTTAATATAGAATTTTCTATATTTCTTTCCTTACTAAAAATTTCACCTGTTAATTCAACAGGAGATTCATTTTCTCCATTCTGTTTATTTAAAGAAAAATTATAACTTCCAATTTCATCTTTATAATTTAAAACAACTTCATCACTATTATTAGAAACTATTTCAAATTTATAACCATTAACAATTATATTACTATCTTTAGAATAAGCAAAAATATTGTTAATAAAAAAATTAAATAAAAGAATAAAAATTACAAAAAAACTAATTAACTTCAATTTAAAATTACTTTTAACTCCTATAATTTGTTTCATAACTAAACTCCTCCTATGTTAATAATATATTTTAATACTAAAATATATTATCACTTAAATTAAAACTAATCAATAGTATTAATTAATTAATTTATAATTTGATATACCAACAGACCATTTATATTTTAAAATTATATAATTCAAAATATTATTGTCATCCTCTGCATCAGTCCTAATTAAATCTACATTATCACTATTCATATCTTCAAGATTTAACTTCTTATGTAATTCTTTCATTATACCACCAAATGTTACAAGTCTTTTCCCTTTTAATGCAAAATGTAAAATATAAATATTATTGTCAGTTAATTCCTCATTAACATCACCATTGTTTCTAGTTATTATTATATCTTTAGACTTTACTGTATATTTTGAAATCTCAGCCACTCCACTATATTTAGAAATTTCAATAATACCATTATTATTATAACTCTTAGATTTAACTTTTCTAACATCTACAATAGGGGTATAATCTACTTTTAAATAATATTGCCATATACTTACCCATTCTTCTGTTTTTATGTAATCTTCATTTCTCCAACTAAAATAACCTTTATCAACTACAATAATACAATGTATATGTGGATGATATGTATTATCCTTTTTATTGTATGTAACTTCTATACCTCTAAAATATCCTTTACATATATTTTTAACTTTTCTATTATCCGAAAACATCCTATTAAAAGACTTTGAAATTAAATCAATACTATCTCCTAACTCATTACCATTACAGTTTTTTAAAGTTAAAGTTAAAAATATATAATCATAATTATTAGTTTTATCAAGTTCATCAACTATTTTTGCAACTTGTCCAAATATTTTTTTACTTCTTCTCCAATTACACATAGGACAAAGTCTATTTTTACAAAAACTAGCATTATGTAATTTTTTCGTTTTATCTTCAAAAAACTTAAACTCAAGATAATTAGCACATTGCAATATATTATAATTAATATTATAAAAAGAATTTATATCAAATTTACTTGCTAATCTTAAAAAAGAATTAGCTATTATTAA
>CALWOZ010000087.1 GCA_944383305.1 uncultured Clostridia bacterium
GTAACCAAAAAAACCAATCCACCATATTATATATTATACAAAGGAACAACAAAAGAAAGCAATAAAAATGTTTTCGAAAGGAGGTCTAGACTATGCCAGAGAACAGAGGATGCGGTGGATTTGGATTTGGTGATGACTGCTGCTGGATAATCATCTTAATATTATTAATTTGCTGCTGTTGCGGTGGAAATAGAGGAGGATGTTGCTAATCCTTTTCTAAAGTATACAGGAGAAAAATAATATATAAGAAAATAAGAGGGGAACTTAAAACAAAAACCAAAAATACAAAAAATCCAACTCTATAAAAAGGGTTGGATTTTTTGCTTTAAAGTTAGTTATTAAATATAGAGAATAATTATATAGAAAAGAATTACTTTTCATTTTTCATTTCCATATTTGAACCATATCTTTTTATTTTTTGTGTAGTAGTTTTTTCAAATTCTTTATCTCTAATTATAAAATTTTTAATATGCTTGTAATTTGGTAATTTACTATTAACACTAGTTACAACATCAGAAATCAATTTCTTAATTTCAGCTTTTGTTGGAACACTACCTTTTAAATATTCTGTAATAGCTTCTATATTAGGGAATATTTGTGCATTAACATATGTCTCATCATCATTTTCTTTATGAATACCTAATACTAAAGATTCAGAAATTAAAGGACTATCATTTAAGTAATATTCAACTTCCTCTGGATATATATTTTTTCCGTTTTTTGTTACTATAACACTTTTACATCTTCCAGTAATATATAAATATCCATTTTCATCAATTTTACCTAAATCTCCAGTATGAAACCATCCATCTTTTAAAACTTTAGCTGTTTCTTCTGGCATATTGTAATATCCAAGCATAACATTAGGACCTTTAACTAAAATTTCTCCAACACCAGAATCATTAGGATTATCGATTTTATATTCTACATTAGGAATAGGAAGTCCAACACTATCATCTTTTTTATAAAAATCAGTATTTCCAGCAACAAGTGGAGAACATTCTGTTAGACCATAACCTTGCAAAGTATTTAAGCCTAAATTATCAAAATCATTAACAATATTAGGATTAACAGAAGCGGCTCCAACTATAAATACACGAAGCCTTCCACCAAGACTATTTTTAACCTTATTTTTAACTACTTTTTTAATTATTAGTGGTAAATCATTATATGGATTTTCATTCTTTTTTTGATATTTTTCAGGTAGAGATTTATTCATACTCTTAATAATATTTTTATGCACATTTTCTAATAATAATGGTACACATAAAATAACAGAAGGATGATATTCATTCATATTTTCAGCTATATGTCTTAAACCATCACAATAAGCAATACTTGCACCACTATAAATAGGTAGTAAAAATCCTAAAGTACATTCATATGTATGGTGTAAAGGTAAAACAGAAAAGAATAAATCACTTCTTTTTACTTTTACAATACCATATGTTGATAAAATATTTGAACAAATATTTCTTTGAGATAAACATACACCTTTTGCATTTCCAGTAGTTCCAGAAGTAAATAATAAAATTCTCATTTCATCTGAGTCTATTTTTATTTTATCAAAAGAAGTATTACCACTTTCATATAAATTTTTTCCATTACTTTTATATTTAGAAAAACCAATCATATTTTTAATTGATTCATTATCATCAAAATTAACAAATAAAATATTTTTATTATTTAACAAATTATTTTGCACAATTTGTGATAAATTCTTATCATCTCCTAAAATACATACAGATTCTGATATATTTAAAAAATTAACAACATCATCTGAATGTAATTCTTTATCTATTGGAACAACAATACCAACAATTGAAGCTGCTAGATATGAAACAGCCCATTTATAAGAATTTTTACCAATGACCGCAATTCTTTTATTTAAAAAGCCACTATTTATAAGACTTGTCCCAAGTGAAATAATGTCATTATAAAATTCTTCATATGATAAAGAATAAATTTTACCATCTTTATCTTTTAGTTTAAAAGCTGTTCTAGTTTTATAAATATTTGCAGAACGTTCAATCATATCTTTAAAATTTGTAACTTCTTCACATTTATGATATTTTTTCTTTAACTTTTCAGCAGTATTTAAATTATTATTTTTCATTATATATCAATCCTTTCTCACTATAAAAATAATAATATAAACTTTTAATTTTAAAGCAATTAAATTGTTAATTTAAAATTATTCATATCTATAAAAAAGATAATTAGTATCTTTTTTTACAATTAAACTACCATTATAAATAGATTCATCATTATTTGTGTAAGGTATATCAAGTGATATGAAAGCTTTAAATTTTTCATCATTATTATTTGTTATAAATATATTAAAAGCAATAGTTGTTTTAAGGGAATCTAAACTGACATTACAACGTTGTAACAAAGAACCATTATATGTAATAGGTATACTTGTATCTGTAATTGTATAATCAGTTTTTATATTCTCATTAACATAAGATAAAACTATTGGATTTGCACAATTATTATATAAAACAGGTGTAGATAAATCTGCAGTATCTTCAGATGTAATAGAAAAATTTAATGAATCATTTATTAAGTTAGTATCAACAATTGTACTATTTGCAAAATTATTTAAGTCTTTATAATATAATTTTGGTTCTCCAACTATAGGTGTTTGAGTAAATTTTATGTCAGTTATATATACTTCCTTTAAAGTATTTTTTAAAGTATTTTCATTAGAATTGTTATTTATAAATAAGGCCATATCTGTATAAGAATATAAATTTTCTATAGTAAAGTTAGATTTACTACTAACTTTATTTTTGCAATCACTACTACTAAAAAATACAATTTTGTTAATAGAAAAAATTGTATCTTTATTTTTCTCAGAAAAGGTTAAATATGAATTTTCAAGTGAAATTTTTTTAAAATAAGTTTTAAGATTATAATACAATAAGATTACCAATATTATACATAATAAAATAACAATTGCAGTTAAAATAAATTTTTTTGTATCTATTTTTTTTAAGAGTTCAGAAATTTTGCTTTTCATAAAATTAAAACCTCCGTTTGAATTACTTTGATGTTTTTTAGAATATATATAGAATGGATAATTTAAATTTTTGTTACTTTGATAGTTATTATAATATTATATTTTTGGTATAAAATCAAGTATTGAACATTTAGTATAGAATTTTTTAATGATTATTTGTATTAAATTACATAAATATATATGCTATAATTTCCAGCGTATTTAAATTGACAAAATAATACAAGAAGTTTAAAATATAACTAGGTGATGTTATGAAGTCAAAAGAAAAAACAAAAAGTAAGAAATTTTTTAAACTAACATTAAAAAACATAATATTATTTTTTGGTAGTATTATTATTTTATTCTATATGTATACATTTTATCACTTATATTTTGGACAAAATATGTCTTATGCAAAAGATGATACAAAATCTGATACAAAAGAAACTACTGCAGAGCCAGAAAATATTAAAATTAGTAATGCTGAAAATATAAATATAGATGATATAATAAATAAAAACTATAATCCAAATTATAGAGAAGAAATTATGCAAGAAGAACAAGAATTAGAGTATTTAACTACATATAAAGAAAATTATGATATACCAAAAGGAATATCATATGTTACTCAAGAAGGAAGAAAAGGTACACAAAAAATAACAATAAAAAGAATTTATGACGGAGAAAATTTAATAAGTGAAGAACAAATTGGAGCAGTTATAACAAAAGCAGCATTAAATAAAGTTATAGAAATTGGAGAAGGAAAAAGTACTAGCACAAAAAAAGTAAAAGTTGGAGACATTGTGTATGTAACATCAGATATGTTAGCAGTAATGTCAGAAGCCTCAGAAGATTCGGAAAAAATATTAACTTTAACAACAAATGATGAATTAGAAGTTTTAGAAATTCAAGATAGTTGGTATAAAGTTTCACATAGTAAAGCCACAGGGTGGGTAAAAAAAGAGTGTACAACATATATTGACTTAACTAGTAAAGAAGAAGCAAAACAAGAAGAAAGTAATACATCAAATCAAACAGAATCTAAAACTCAAGTTCAAAGTTTAAGTTTTAATATGCAACTTAATAAGCCAAGCGGATTGTCTTTAGAACAATTTAAAAAAGTTCTATCAGATACACAAGATATAAATAAGGTATTTGAAAATAATGCAGAATATTTCTATTATATAGAACAACAATATAATATAAATGGAATATTTGTAGCAGCAGTAGGAATTCATGAAAGTGCATGGGGAACTTCTGCAATATCTAAACAAAAACATAATTTGTTTGGATATGGGGCATATGATTCAAATCCATATAATGGAGCATATAGTTTTTCTGACTATTCTGAATCAATAGACCTAATAGCAAGAGTTTTTGTTAAATATTATTTAAATCCTAAAGGAACAAATATATATGGTGGAGAAAAAGCAACAGGGTCATATTATACATCTCCAACATTAACAGGAGTAAATAACAAATACGCATCAGATAAAAATTGGGCAAATGCAGTCTATAAACATATGCAGTATTTATATAATAAATTGTAATGTTTCAAGTTTTTTTGTAAATTTCCTTGCTATTTTTTTAAAGTTATTGTATGATATAGTGGTAAGAATTATAAAGGTTATTTTGAATATAGAAAAAATAGAAAGGGGCTAAAATCTCATGAAAAAAACAATAACAATTATAGCAATACTACTAATGATTTTTAGCATTTTTGCAAGTACTAATGTATATGCAGCAAATGAATCATCAGAAGGGGTAATAGATGAAAATACAAAAAGCCAAATAATAGAAATAAAAGATAATGAAGCAAAATCGCTGGAAGACTATAAAGAAAAATATGGCTCAGATGCATATGGATTGGTTGCATATATTTTAAATTTGATAAGGATTTATAGTATACCATTTTGCTTTTTAGGAATTGCAATAGGTGCAATACATCAATATATTATAGGTATAAGAAAGCTAGACACATTAGAAAAAGGAATGGGGTTAATAGTAACCTTTGTAACAATACTAATTATTTGCCAAGTTTTACCGCTAGCATTTGCAGTGTTTGTAAAATTTGGAAGGGGGTAACAAATGAAAGTTTTATTTGCTGTAAGTAATGAAGAAGTATCAGAATCAATAGTAAAAAGATATCAAAAAGATTATAAAGAAATAATTTCATATAAAAATGTTTATTACTTTAATGCAATATTAAAAGAATTACAAAAAGATAAATCTTATGATAG
>CALWOZ010000088.1 GCA_944383305.1 uncultured Clostridia bacterium
TATTTGCAAATTTACTATACCACAAAGGGAAATCTTTTTTTATATTTTTTTGTTACCTATGTATTATACCTCAACAATTTATTAAAAATTTTCACTTAAAATCTCTTGACTATAAGTTAATTATACTTTGTAATTAATTTATAAATTTTGTGTTTGGCTCAGTACCAATGAATTGGCGTTCCGGTACTGTAGCCTTGTTTTTTTATATTAAAATTTACTTATACTTATTTTATATATAAATTAAAAATTTGTCAATGAATAAAATTAAACTTTTAAACTTTTTAGTTTTTTATTTTAACAAGATTAATATCTATAAATTCATTATCTATTATTGGCATAACTTTAAGGAAATCCAATCCTTCATTATCACTTAATTTATAATCATATTCATAATTCAAATTGCTCCTAAAGGGTATCGTAAAAATTGTATTATTAACTTTTATAAGTAATATTAAATAAGGTCTATTATTTTTATTAAGTATCTCTTTGTGATTTTTATATTTATTATAAAATTTATTTGTTAATTTAACTATTTTTATATTTTTCATTTATCAAGCCCTCTTTAATATATAAAAAAGCAGTCATATTATGAGTTCAGCAAAAATGGACAATAGAAAAAACACCTCCTATGGTAAAATTAAAGTATAAACTATAGGAGGTTTTGTTATGTCAGAAAAAGTAGGAATGAAAAATTACAAACTCAACAGTGACCAAGGATTTCAATACACATCATATCAGTACTATTGTTTAACAAAAGAATATAATATTTTGCCTTCAATGTCAAGAAAGGAAAATCTTTAAAATAATTCTTTAACAGAAAATTTCTTTTCAATACTTAAGTATGAGTGTATTAACATAGCAAAGCTTAAGAATTATGAAGATGCTAATAATCTCATAGATGAATATATAAAATATTACAATAACTATCATATTCAATTAAAAACAAAACTGACTCCGTTACAAAAACGAAATCAGTTTGTTGTTTAAATTTAAATTTTATCATAGCTGTGCTTTTTATGCTGTCTATATAGTGCAGTTCAATTAAAGCCTGCTTTTAATACATCTTAATTGAATTTTCTTTATATCTTTATAATATTATATAAAACGTAGTAGTTTCTCTCACCCTCCAACATCTTTATATTATAATATTATCAATATTTTAACACTTTTATTATATGCTAATATACATGTAATTTATTTATTTTTATTTAAACCATTTAAAAAATCCTTTTGATTTTTCTTCTAATTTTATAACATCTTCTTTTAGATTTTCTTGTATTTCTTTATCCTTATTTTGTAATTGTGCTATTAATATCTGATTATTTTTATTTAATTCATTATTTTGCTCTATTAATTGTAATAACTTAATATTAATTTCTCTTTTTTCCTCTATTTGTTGATTTAAAATATCATTAAATATATTTAATTGACTTTTTAAAGAATTTATTAATTCATCTTTACCATTTAACTTTTCTTTTAATATTAATATTTCAATTTCTTTATTATTTTCTTTATCAACTTTATTAAATTCATTTAAAATCTCTTTACTTAATAATTTAACTTTATTATCACTATTTACAATATATTTAGATAAATCTGTTTTAATTCGTTGATAAATTGCTTGTTTACTAATATTTAAAATATCTGAAATTTCATTTACTGTATAATATTCTTTATCCATATTAAACTTCCTTTTTTGTATTTAATATATATTAAAATATTATAACATTTTATTTAATAAATTAATATAAAAATATAAAATTTAATTTATATTTTTATATTTGAATTTCACTATTTTTTATATAATTTTTAAACTGACTTTCACATGTCATAATTAAATACAATATTTAAATTAAAAATAATTTTTTATATTATATAAAAATATATAATATTAATTTAGGTATTTTATATTATGAAAATATAGAGATTAAATATATCGGATAGTTTAAAGATAATAAAGCAAATGGATATATAATGACTTGGTATTCAATAGATAATAAAAATTATTATTCTTCAGGAGAGTTCGAAAATGGTAAAATTAAAAACACAAAACAATGTAATAAAATAGGCAAACCAATAAATTTAGCTTCACATTCTTTAGATAATTTTTGTTTCAAGGGAGATTTTAAAACAATAAGATACAAAGAAGAAAATATATCTAAAGCTAAAAATGAGGCTAATAATTTAGTAAATAAAATATTATCAAAATATCCTAATATAAACAAAATAAACTGGAATTAAAATCCAACTATTAATAGTAATTTCTATTATTTTTCTTGTGATATAGAATTTGATAAGTATACTAAACGAGAGGGTACAATTATCGTTAAAGAAGAATATTGGGTATTTAAAGCTCATAGGTTTCAACTTAAAGATTAAATATTTTATATTAACTAAAATATACTATAAATTTTAATTACATATATTTTATATTGTACTATATTAGACAATAAGTTTTTAGGATAAGTAAATTTTACCAATTATTTTGATAACCTATTTTATCAAGATATTAATTTATTAAGTAGTAACTATTTTAATGAATAATTTAAATGACTATAAATTAAGTTTTTTAGTTTATAGTCTTTATTTTTTCATATAAAATTATATTATTTTTACTTTTTATTACTGAATCTTCTATAAACTCAATATACTTTTTTAATTTCTTCATTTTTTCTTTTGAAACATCAACAATTTTTATAATTAAATCTTTTTCTTTAATATTATTTTGGTTAAAATATTCTTTTAGTTCTCTATCTTTGAATATTCCAGTTACTCTATATCTTCGTATGACTCTTATTAACTTATAATAATGATAATGTAATATTAAGTATGTACCTGTTTCCATTTAATAATAAATTTGATTATAGTTATGCCTACAGTCTTTAAACATTCTTTTACCAAAATCTATTTCTACTTTATAATATCGACATTTTGAAATTTTAATCAATCCTTTCTATTTTGTTGTAATGGTATATATTTTATATATTTAAATTATTATAAATCTAAAAATATACCCTATATAGCATTTATTACTATTCTTCTTGTTTAGCTTTATTTTTAGCTCTTATTAAAGTACTTTTTGATATCCCTGTTATCTGTTCTACTTCTTTGTAGCTATGTTCTTTTAATAGGCTTAATGCGTGTTCTATTTGCTTCTTACCATATTTTTTAGGACGTCCCTCTCTGAAATCATCTTTTTGCTTGGCTATCTCTTTTCCCGCCTGAGTTCTCTCTACAATCATAGCTCGTTCAAATTCTGCAAAAGCTAACAAATTAGTTATAATTAAGTTTCCCATAGGTGTATCTTCAATAAGTCCCATATTCAATATATGTATTTTAACTCCCTTTTCTTTTAGTTTTTGTATACACTCTAAACCTTCTTTTACACTTCTGCAGAACCTATCTAATTTAGTTATTACTAACTTATCACCTTGTTTTAAATCTTTTATTAATTCATTAAATATAGGTCTATCTGTTGTCTTACCTGTGTATTTTTCTTTGTATATTATAGACTCTGTATATTCATTCAATATTTGTTGTTTTTGTTCCTCTAAACTATTGTTTTCTAATTGTCCTTTGCTACTAACTCTACAATATCCATACACCATAATGTTACCTACCTTTTATATATTTTAGGGTATCCACTTTTGAATGTAAGATATGACACCTCTCTATATATAGATTTTATCATACTTTTATTTTGGTATCAATACTTTAAAGATTTGATACCGTTAAATGTATAAAAATAATATTAAGGTTAATTCTTAATATTGACTTTTAAATATTTCTATATTATTTTATACTTATTAAGGTGCTTGACCACCCTGTTTATTATTTGAAACAATCCAACAGTATTTTAAATATATCTACTACTGTTGTTAGTCCTAAAAGAAGTTTAACAATTACACCACATATTTTTGTTAGTTCTTTTTAGGACTTTTTGCATTTAAAATTTAACATAAAAACATAATGGCTCTGTTATTTTTTATGGTTGCCTTTTTATTACTTAATTAATCTTTATATATTAGATTTGCAAATCTTAAAAGTTATAGGTAAACAAATCTAAATTACTTCAATATTTTGGTTTACAAATATAACTTTTTTATCTCTATTATGATGATTATTAAAAACAAAAAAAATACTAAGGAGGTAATAATTATGAAATTTATTACTATTTTTGAAACACAATATTCTTTTAATTCAAGAGATGATTACAAAAAATTTATTCAAAATGTTGAAGCAACAGACTTCGTTTTTGTACCAAAAGCATATGGCTCTGCAAATAAAAATATTCAAATAGAAATGTTGAATAAAATTACTAGTTTAAGAAGTAATGCTAAAATATGGATTGGTACTCCAGGAATCGACTCTAAAAACTATACAGGTCTTCCAAGTTTAACAACCATGAAAAATTTTATACAAGATGTATATAAAGGTTTAAGAAATCCTTCAGCAGTTGCAGGTGTTTATTATAATCAAGAATCTATATATGGAGATATGAATTATAATGCGTCAAATAACTCTGATTTTAATAATAAAGAAATTAGATTAATGCATGATGTCAAAAATATGATTAGTAGTATTATTGGTAAAAATACTATGATTTGGATTCCTTATTATGGTTATGGTACAAATGCAGCTACAATAATAAAAAAAGTGGGTCATGTAGCAGATAAAACAAACCTATTTAAATATGTATTTTTACAACCACACTATCTTTTTGAACCTGAAAAATCTCCTAATAATCTTTTAGGTGTTCAATATTCGGTAAGAAATAACAGAGTTTGTTATAGAGATGGTGCTCCAGCCGTAAGCTCAACTACAAGTGGCAAAGCTACAATTGGTTTTGAAATGGAATATAGTTATAAACATCAAAATGAACATTTATATCAAGAATATAAAAACACATTTTCTTCATATAAAAACCAACCTTGTGGATTTTATTGGGAAGATAAAAGTGGTAGCCCTACAGCCTGTGAAAAAATTAAAGATACAATAAATGAATTCTTTTAAAAATTCATTTATTACTTAAAGAAAAATATTAGACTTTAAAATTAAAGTCTAATATTTTATTGTCGCCGAACAGGCTTGATATAAACCACCAGCTATGCTGGTGGTAGATAAAAACTCTTATAGAAAAGTAG
>CALWOZ010000089.1 GCA_944383305.1 uncultured Clostridia bacterium
ATATATGAAGAAAAGTCTACTTATACATCTTACTTATTTATATTAGAATTAATAAAAAAATCCCCATTTATAATAAGGGAGATACAAACAGATAATGGAGTTGAATTTACTAATCTTCAAAGAAAAGAACAGGGAGAAACAATGTTTGAAATGATATTAAGAAAATTAGATATAAAATATACAAAAACAAGAATAGCTACACCAAGACATAATGGAAAGGTGGAACGCCAACATAGACAAGATAGTGAGAGATTTTATAAAAATTTAAAAATGTTTAATTTAGAAGATGGACGAAAACAATTAGCTAAATATCAAGTTAAATCAAACAATTATATAAAAACTTGTTTAGGGTTTAAATCACCTAATCAAGTAGTAGAACAATATTTAGGTGTATTTTAATTATATATAAATTTACTATATTATTATAAAAAACAAAGATAAGATAGTATTATTTTATACTTATTCTTATCTTTGTTAAAAAATCTTTTAAGTGTAACCTATGTTTGACACTTTAACAATCTACATTATAATAATTATCAAATATATATTGACAATTGTTATATTTATATGTTATTATTTTTAAAACTAAATCAATTTATAATTTTTATCTTAAAAAGTAAAGTCATAGCTTAATTAAACTAAATAAAATATTTTGTACAACTGGCGGTATGTGAATTAACACAAGGGAGTACAAAATTTATTAATCGTCCGTCTGGGTAATTTTTTATTGCACAGGTGGACTTTTTTATTATAAAATTTTTAAAGGAGATTAAAATAATGAAAGCATTAATTAGTGTTTCTGATAAAACAGGTATTGTAGAATTTGCAAAGGAACTTGAAAATTTAAACATTGAAATTATATCAACTGGTGGTACATATAATATACTTAAAGAAAGTGGCATTAATGTTATTAACATATCTGATGTTACTGGATTTCCTGAATGTTTAGATGGTAGAGTTAAAACTTTACACCCTAATATACACGCTGGTATATTAGCTATTAGAGATAATGAAAATCATATGAAACAAATAGAAGACTTAAACATTGAACTTATAGATATTGTTGTTGTTAATTTATATCCATTTAAAGAAACTATATTAAAAGAAAATGTAACTTTAGAAGAAGCTATTGAAAATATAGATATTGGTGGCCCTACAATGCTTAGAGCTGCTGCAAAAAATTATCAAGACGTTTCTGTTATTACTTCTCCTAAAGATTATAAAAAAGTTTTAGATGAACTTAAAACAAATAATAAAATATCTAAAGAAACAAATTTTTATCTTTCAGCAAAGGTGTTTGCACATACTGCTCATTATGACACTCTTATATCAAATTATATGAGAGAAAAAGCAAATCTTCCTAAATATGATGATACTATAACTATGACTTTTGAAAAAGTTCAAAATATGAGATATGGAGAAAATCCACATCAAATGGCTTGTTTTTATAAACAAGTAGGTCATAATGAAGGTATGCTTACAAGCTTTAAACAGTTACACGGTAAAGAAATGTCTTTTAACAATGTAAATGACACAAATGGGGCTTTAGAATTGTTAAAAGAATTTGAAGAACCTACAATTGTAGCTTGTAAACACTCTAATCCTTGTGGTGTAGCAAGTAGTACAAATATATACGAAGCTTATTTAAAAGCTTATAATGCTGACCCTACTTCTATCTTTGGTGGTATAGTTGTATCTAATAGAGAAATAGATGAAAAAACTGCCAAAGAAATGAGTAAAATATTTTTGGAAGTAGTTTTAGCCCCAAACTTTACTAAAGAAGCTCTTGATATATTAACAAAAAAACCTAATATTAGATTATTAACTCTTGATAATATTGATAAAAAACAATCTTCATTAGATTTTGATATTAAAAAAGTTTCTGGTGGTATATTAGTTCAAGACATTAATAACAAACTTTTAGATGAACCTGATTTAAAAGTTGTAACTAAAAGACAACCAACAAAAAAAGAAATGGAAGATTTAATCTTCACGTGGAAAATAGTAAAATATGCAAAATCTAACGGTATAGCATTAGGTAAAGATAAACAATCTATTGGCATAGGTAATGGTCAAGTAAATAGAATATGGGCTACAAAACAAGCTATCGAACACGGTCAAGAGATGATAAATGCTGATATTGTAAAAGGAAGTGTCTTAGCCTCTGATGCCTTTTTCCCATTTGATGACTGTGTAAGAGAAGCTATAAAAAATGGTGTTACAGCTATAATACAACCAGGTGGTTCTATAAGAGATGAAGACTCTATTAAATTATGTGATGAACATAATATAGCAATGGTGTTTACAAATATTAGACATTTTAGACATTAAAATACTTTATATTTTTAAAATAAATTTTAGTATAATAATAAAAATAAAGATAAGATTAAAATATATTATAAATATAAAATCTTATCTTTATTTTTATCTTTATTTTTATTTTATATAAAATTACGCTTAATGGTTTTATATATTTATCACAAGTTATTATGGTATAATCTTGACATTTATTGCAATTTATAGTATTATAAATTCCTAAATATAATAATTTTATATATATAATTGATATATTGTATATTTTAGTTGTATACTTTATACAATTATATTAAATAATAAAAGGAGTGAAATTTATCAATGAAAGACAAAATTTTTGCCGTTTTACAACGTATAGGCAGGTCTTTTATGCTCCCTATTGCTATATTACCTGTTGCAGGTTTATTTTTAGGTATAGGTGGTTCATTTACTAATCAAACTATGCTAGAAACATACAACCTGGCTAGTATAATGGGTGAAGGCACTATTTTAAATGACTTTTTTACAATATTAAATAGTGCTGGTTCAGTTGTTTTTGACAATTTACACATTATATTTGCAATGGGCGTAGCTATAGGTATGGCAAAAGCTGAAAAAGAAGTTGCTGCTTTATCTGGTGCTATTGCATTTTTTATAATGCACGCATCTATTAGCGCATTAATACAAATTAATGGTGGTACAGAAAATATGTTAAAAGGTGCTACTGCATCTGTATTAGGTATAACTTCTTTACAAATGGGTGTATTTGGTGGTATTATAGTTGGTCTTGGTGTTGCAGCATTGCATAATAAGTATTACAAGATAGAACTACCACAAGTATTATCCTTCTTTGGAGGAACAAGATTTGTCCCTATAATAAGTGCTATTGTATACCTTTTTGTAGGTATATTAATGTTCTTTATTTGGCCTACTATCCAATTAGGTATAAATAAAGTTGGTGAACTTGTTATTAGCTCTGGTTATGCTGGAACATTTATATATGGTTTTATGGAGAGAGCATTAATACCTTTTGGTTTGCATCACGTTTTTTATTTACCATTTTGGCAAACTGCCGTTGGTGGTACTGCTATGGTAAACGGAGTATTAGTAGAAGGTGCTCAAAATATATTCTTTGCTGAGCTTGCCTCCCCTGGTATTCAACAATTTAATACAGAGGCTACAAGATTTATGGCTGGTAAGTTCCCTCTTATGATATTTGGGCTTCCTGGTGCTGCTCTTGCTATGTACAAATGTGCAAAACCAGAAAAAAGAAAAGTTGTTGCTAGTTTATTAGTTTCTGCTGCTCTTACTTCAATGTTGACTGGTATAACAGAACCTTTAGAATTTACTTTCTTATTTGTTGCACCAATTTTATATGTAATTCATTCTATATTTGCTGGTCTTGCTTATATGTTTATGCATATATTTAAAGTTGGCGTTGGTATGACTTTCTCTGGTGGTCTTATAGATATGACTTTATTTGGTATATTACAAGGAAATGATAAGACTAATTGGATAAATATTATATTTGTTGGTATAGTATATTTTATTGTATATTACTTCTTATTCTCTTTCCTTATTAAAAAGTTTAACTTTAAAACACCAGGTAGAGAAGATGACCAAGATTCAGAGGTTAAACTATACACTAGAGCAGATTTAAATGCAAAAAAAGGTCAAGATAATTTATCACAAGAGCAAGCTAGTGGTGACCAACTTTCTGCAACTATATTAGAAGGTCTTGGAGGGAAAGAAAACTTAAGTGACGTTGACTGTTGCGCTACAAGACTTCGTGTTACAGTAGTTGACCCTGAAAAAGTTAATGAAGCTATTTTAAAATCTAGTGGAGCATCGGGTGTTATTAAAAAAGGACAAGGTGTTCAAGTAATATATGGTCCAAAAGTTACTGTTATTAAATCTAATTTAGAAACATATCTTAATTCAATAAAATAAAAAATCTATTATATAAAATATTTAATTATATTAAAAGTATTAATAATAAAATATTAAAAATTTTATTTAAACAGTATAAATTAAAATTTTAATAATAAATAAATTTTTATCATAATTATAATAAACCATACAAAATAAAGACAAGTAAAAGTACTCTTGTCTTTATTTTGTAATTTATTGAACATTTTAAATTATTAATATAATACTAAAATAAATAAAAACTTTTAACTACTTTATATATTCAACTTTAAGTATTTTTAATACTTTTAAAAAAGTTATATACTAAATTATTGTTTTATAATAAAAAAATAACTTTTTACAATAAAAAAGATGTATACTGTTTTTGTTTTGGTAATTTTTTACCACCACTATTAACAGTATACATCCATTATAAGTATTAATCAATAGCTTGACAAGCTCTTCTTATTTGGTCTCAAAATATTACTTAGTAGGAACCATAGGAAGAGGACGTGTAACTCCTTCTGGCCACATTCCTTGAAATTTTGATGGGTCTTTTAAAATTTCTTCATACAATTTATCGAACTCTTCACTTAGAGAACTTCTCGAATTTTTAAGTACGTTGTTTGAGCTTTGAGCATAAACGCTACTTGTCATTAATGATACTGATAAAGCTAATCCTATAATTATCCCAATACGTTTATTTTTTTTCATCATATTAAATCCTCCTTCGTATAATAATAAATTTATAAAGTATATTTTATAACTATTACCAAATTATACCTATATTTTTATTATAATTTATTATTTTATAATTGTCAATACTATTTATTACTTTTTTAATTTTAATATTGTTGAGGTATAATACATAGGTAACAAAAAAATATAAAAAAAGATTTCCCTTTGTGGTATAGTAAATTTGGAAATA
>CALWOZ010000090.1 GCA_944383305.1 uncultured Clostridia bacterium
TCATCATCTATTAAATCATCATATAAAACATTATCTTTTAAATCATTTATATTATTTTCTAATTCTGTTACAAATATTTCTTTATTCTTTGTATATTCTACTTCATTTTCTTCTAGGACTGTTGCTGCAGCCTCTTTATATGTATTAGCCATTTCTGATATTGCATCAGATACATTATTTAATTTATATACCATATCTTCTTTTTGCTCTAATCTATTATCTGGTGCTTTAGGCAAATATTTTATATCTTTTACAAAATCTTCTATATTAATCTTCATATTTTTTGGCATTGCAAGTAATCCAATTGATGCGATTAAGATTTCTTGAACCATTATTACTGAATGTGTATTTCCATTTGCTGCATAACTTAATATTATATTGCCTAATAAAAATCCTATTATTACACCTATTTTTCCAATTTTATTTAATAACCCTGCTATCATTCCAGAAATTGCAAACGCTGCTATTTGCACTGGATCCCCATTTTGAATTATTGCTATTACAACACCTATTGTTACTCCAGATGTTGCTCCCACTAAAATACCATTTTGCCAACCTAATATTAATACTACTAATACACTTAAAATATTTCTAATAGAAAATCCAAATATGCTTATTTCCCTAAATGCTGCTATTGCAATTGCTATTAATAAACTTGTCCCTATTAGTTCCTCTATAGCAAATGCTTTTTTGGTTTTTGAATCTTTTATTACTGAAATTGAGCTATTAAAAATTTTATAGAATATACATGCTATTATAGTAAATAAAATTGCAGATAAAATGTCATAAATTAATATTGGTCCGAATAATATTTTTACAACTTGAACTAGAAATGTAGCTACTATTAAATGTGGCATCAATCTTTTTTGATCTGTTACTTCATTTATTTTTGGTATTACAAAAATAGAAAGAGCCATAAAGATTAAGCTTGTTAATATATATGTAAGTAATCCTGATCCACCAAATCCTATAAAGGTTCCTATACATGTTATTACATATGGAATTAATATTGGTATATTATTGGCTGTTATTGCTGCAATTATCGCTATCGCAAATGGCGCCATATCATTTCCAAATTGAACTGTTGACACCATAAAGGCTAATATATAAATTAGTACCGATTGCTTCGAGAAGTTTTGTTTTATAAAATTTTCCTTTAAGTCTCCTCTGTTTTTTTGTTTTTCTTCTACATAATCTGTATTAGCACTTATATTTTGAAACATCCTTTACCACCTCATAACTTCTTTAATATAGTTGCTATTCTAATATATTGTATTAACTTTTTTTGTCATTTTAGGTAATGTATATTAAAAAAGTTTTTTACAATTTGTGATATATTTATTATCTATTTTGTCTTTTGTAATTATTATCTCTATTTTACGATTCCTATTTTATTATATATCCGTAGAAATTACAATATTTTGTCTTAATTTAAAAATAAATTCCTATAATATTTTATAGGAATTTATTTTTTATTGTCTGTTTAGTTTATAATTTTAATAACAAAATACTGCTTTTAATTTACAAGGTTATCAAATTATATTTAATATTCAAATAATCTAGGATATCTTTTTCTCTTTCTGTACATGAAAATATTATTATTTGATTATCATGATTACTATTTAAATAATTTATTGTATTTATTAATCTATTCTTATCAAAAAATACAAAAGATTCATCTAGAAAAATTGGTAAAGTTTCATTTGAGATTTCTTTTAATATTGCCATTCTTAAAGAGAAATATAATTGCTCTATAGTTCCTTCACTTAATTGGCTCGCAGAAACATAATTACCATTCTCTACTTCTACCATAATATCATTATCTGTAATTTTCATATTTTTATATTTTCCATCAGAAATATTAGATATTGTTTGTGATAGTTCCTTAGAAAATTTTGGAGTTACATTTTCTTTCATATTTTTATATGCTTTTTCTAAATATTCTTTTGCTATATCTATTATTTCACTATTATTTTTTAATTCATTATATTCTTCTAAAGAATATTCTAATTCTTCTTGAATATTTGCTAATCTATCTATTTTAGGAAATATATTTTGTTTATCTAATTCTAATTTATGTTCTTCTAATTCTTTTTCGTTTATTTCTTTATTAATTAAATTTATTTTTTCTTCAATTTCTTCATTATAAATTATTTGATTATAATTATCTGTATTTAAATTATTAATTATTAATTCTTTTTTTATTTTATTTTCTATTTCTTTTTCTAAATAATTTAATTCATTTATTTTTTCATTTTTATTTTCATTTAATAAATTAATTTCATTATTCATTTTTTCTAAATTTAAATTTATTTCTTGTTTTTCTTTTTTATAATTATTTTTTAATTTATTCTTTTTATATAAATAAATTAATATTGGAATTATTAAAAAAATATAAATTAAATTAAATAAATTATTTTTTAATAATAAATTAGTTAAAATAAAAATAATTAATAAAAATAATTCCATAAAAATATATTTATTTATTTTTATTTTTTTATAATTAATTTTATTTTTTGAATTATTTATTTTTTCTTTTTCAATTTCTAAATTATTTATTTTTTTATTATATTCTTCTATTATTTCTTTATTTATATTTATTTTATTTTTTTCTTCTAAATAAATATTTTTTACTTTTTTTAATTTATTTAAAAATTCTAAATTATTTTTTAATTCATTTATTTTATTTTTTATTAAATTATTTTCTTTTTCTATTTCATATTTTTCATCTTCATATTTTTCTAATTCTTTTTTTTCATTTTTTAAATTATCTATTTTATTTATTATTTTATTTATTGGTCTGTCTTGACTTCTTTCTGTTCCTATTTCTTCTAATTGTTTTTTATTTAATTTATCTATACTTTTTTTATAAGAAATATTATCATTTCCTGTTGTAGCTAAATTAGATAATTTTTGAATTATTAAATTTTGATTTACTTTATCTATTTTTATTTCATTTTGAATAATTTCTGTACTATTTACAAATAAGTCTTCGTCTACTTTTGTTTGTTCATAAAAAAATGGGATTTCTTTATTCTTTTCTACATTAAATAATGGAGTAATATCGTCACCAAAATTATTATATATTTTTAATTCTTTATTTTTAAAATTACGATATATTTCGAATTCATTATTATTATCTAATTTATATTTTATTTTTCCAGAATATTTTTCTGTAT
Organism: uncultured Clostridia bacterium; assembly: GCA_944383305.1. Taxonomy (GTDB): domain Bacteria; phylum Bacillota; class Clostridia; order Lachnospirales; family CAG-274; genus Tyzzerella. The sequence goes on from CALWOZ010000090.1 coordinate 3,180, forward strand.
TCCATGGTTTATATTTTTCTAAATCAGATATATTTTTTCCTCTTTTATTTTTAGATATTCCATATAGCATACTATTTATAAATTTTAATAATGTAGATTTTCCACTTTCATTTTTTCCTACAATTATATTTATGCCATCATTTAATTCTATATTTTTATTTTCAAATTTTCCAAAACCATTTATTTGTATTTTTTCTATTTTCAATTTTTTCCTCCTATGTATTTTCTAATGAGTCTAATCCAATTTCTATTGCTTTTAAATATTTATTTATTTCTTCTTCATTATTTAATTCTTTTATTTTTTCTAAAATTAAATCTACATATATTCCTCTTAAACTATTTTCATTTTTTATTTTATCTAACTCATAATTTATTTTTGTTTTATCTTTTAATTTTAAAATATTATTATTTTGAATTAATTTATTTATTTCTAAAATATTTATTTCAAAATTTCTTTTTCCATTTAAAATTATTTTATAAAAATCATTTTTGTTTAATTTTAATTCTTGTAATTTTTCTATTAATTCTTCTTTTGAATTAATAGCTGATATATCATAATTTATTTCTTTAAATTCTCTTTCATCAATTGGAATAAATTCAATATTTATTTCTCTATTTTTTATTTCGCCTGAAATAAAACCATGTGCTCCTAACTCGTCAAACCCAAATGAAATTGGTGAACCTGGATATACAATTCTATTATCATATTTTGGTTTATGAATATGTCCCAATGCAACATAATCGAACTTTAATAAATCTCTTGTTGCCACTGGATTATATAATTCTTTTGCTTCTTTCGAAGCATCTAAATCTGCATGCATTATTAATATATTATTTTTCTGATTATCTATTTTTATCTCGTTTATATTTATTCCTTCAGAATAAAAACTACTAAAACCATAACCATATATATTAACATCATCTAATTCTATTTTTTCTATATCATATTTAAATATGTATACATTATTATTCCAATTAAATTTCATATAATATGAATTTATTAAATATGGATCATGATTTCCTGGTGCAATAAATATTTTTGTATTTGGAATTGTTTTAAACAAATTATTTATATATTCTATTGTGCTTTGTTTTACATAGTCATTTTCGTATAAATCTCCTGATATAAATAAGCACTCTATTTTATTCTCTTGTATATATTCTATTATTTTTTTAAATATTTTTCTTTGTTCTAGTCTTCTTATATCTGATAATCCTTCTATTCTTCCCAAACTTGTAAATGGACTATCGAAATGCATATCTGCTATATGTACAAATTTCATTGCTTCCTCCTTTGTAAACATTTGTTTTTGATAATATATCACAAATACTTGTTTGTGTAAATTAAATTTTAAATTTTTATTGCTTACTTTTTACTACTTATACTAAAATATATTTGGTGATTTAAATGAGTTCAATTCTTGATGAAGATTTACTTTATTTGATTTATTCTATAGTAGAAGAAATTCCTGAGGGTAAAGTTGCAACATATGGGCAAATTGCAAGATTAGCTGGTATCCCTAAAAATTCCAGACTAGTTGGAAAAGCATTAAAATACTCAAAACTCTATGG
>CALWOZ010000091.1 GCA_944383305.1 uncultured Clostridia bacterium
GCCAGCGTTCATCCTGAGCCAGGATCAAACTCTCATTTAATTTCCTTCTCAGATTAACTCTGACTTCTTTACTTTTTAGTGTTTGTTCACTTTTAATTTATTCTCAAATCTATTCTTATCAAATACATTTGTTTTGAATTTTCGGGTTGTCTAATTCTTTATTTGATTATTTAGTTTTCAATGTTCAATTATTATCATTGCTACCAGTTATTTCATATTAACTAGCGACTTGATTATAATATCATATAAATTTACTATTGTCAACACATTTTTTAAATTTTTATAAAAATTTTTGTTGAGGTATAATACATAGGTAACAAAAAAAATATAAAAAAAGATTTCCCTTTGTGGTATAGTAAAAATGTTTAATTTAGAAGATGGAAGAAAACAATTAGCTAAATATCAGGCTAAATCAAACAATTATATAAAAACTTGTTTAGGGTTTAAATCACCTAATCAAGTAGTAGAACAGTATTTAGGTGTATTTTAATTATATATAAATCTACTATATCAACAAATTTAACAAAGATAAGATAGCATTATTTTATACTCATTCTTATCTTTGTTAAAAAATCTTTTAAGTGTAACCTATGTTTGACACTTTAACATTTTAAGTGAAAATTTTTAATAAATTTTGAGTAGCCTTGTTTTCATTGAATTAAAGTAAAATACAAAAGAAAGTGAGGTTATTTTGATATGAAGAAGAAAGTTAAAATAAATGAACAATATGGAATAGTAAATAAGAAAGTAATAAACAATAAAAACTTAAGTGTTAATGCAAAAGGATTATATGTATACCTCTGTGGAAGAAGTGGAAACAAAAGAGAATGTAATCCTAAAGTAACAACTATATGTAATGACTTAGGAGTAACAGAGGCTACATTCCACAAGGTAAAAAATGAATTAGTAGAAAAGAAAATAATATACATAAAGAAAGATGGAGAAGGACTTAAAAAGAGAAATAGATATGTATTTACAGATATACAAGAAAATGGTAATTATGGCATAGTGTATTTAAAAATATTAACTAATAATAAATTATCGTTAAAATGTAAGGCAATATATGGCTTATTAAGCTGTTTAGCTGGAACTAGATTTGTTGCATATCCACTAGCTAAAGCAATTTATTTGACATTAGGTATTTGTAGAAATACATATTTTAATTGTATTAAACAACTTAAAGAATATAATTGTATTATGACAAAGCAACTACATATAAATGGACGTTATGCTTATTGTAATTTCTATATTAATGATAAAAAACCTAATAAACCTCAAGAAAGATACATATTTAAGGGCATAAAAACACAAAGAAATAAGAGTATATTAGTATCTGTTTTAGAAAGAGAAATGGCTAAAAAACAAGAAATATCAACGCTAAAATATGAAAATTACAAAAAAATTGTTTCAACAAATATAGAATATGATGCATTAAAAGGCTTATATGAAGGCAATAAGAGAGCAATGTATTTATTAGAAAATGCTTTCTCTATAATAGTTAGTAATATTTATTCCCCAAATATAAAGAATATTCAATATAAAGGTAATATATTCTATAGTGGTGTGGTAAAATCTATATTTAATAAATTAACTTATGATAATGTTAAATATGCAATAGATTGTATTTTAAAGGGTAATACAAAAATTAAAAATATTAGAAGTTACTTAAGAGTCACTTTATTTAGTACTTATTATGAATTAGAACAAAAGCAATATTTAAAAACAAGATAATGGATATTGTTATTTATAGACTAATATAAATAATACAAATAATAACGTTTATAGAAATTCAAAAAATAATATCTATAAAAACGTATTATTTGTGTGTAAAAAAATAAATGTTAATCCTTAAATATAACTTTACAAATTTAATTTTATTTATATCATCTAATAAATTGTAAAATAATATTAAATTTTATAGGTTATATTTAAATATACAGAGTACTAAATTTTAAAGTATTTAAAATTAAAGTATTTAAAACTAAATGTTTAAATAATACAAGTTTTTAATATTATTAGTTTTTAATACTATAATCAATATAAATGAGTCAAGATAATAAAAAATTAATACCTACATAGTTATAACAGATTTTCAAATAACAAAAAACATAAATTGATAGATGTAAATTGATGAAAATTTTACTAGAAAACAAAAAATGAGATAATTATCTTTATTAGCAAGGACAAGATAAAAAAATAATAACAAATAAATTATATAACTTTATAATATATAATAAAATTAGCTTTTTGGAAATACGGGGCGTTAGTGAGAAAGCCCAACATATAACTTTAAAATTAGTATAGTATAAATTAGCGTTATTTATCCTTATAATATCATTGCAGTAAAATAGGTACTAATATTCCCATTAACTATAACGGGCAAATAAATGCTAAATAAAAGGTATGTCAATAATTTTGTAGCAAAGGTAGAGATTTTTTATTTATAAAAAATACTACACATTTATTTTACATACCTTTAGCTTAAGCTATCATTGACAAATTTTTATTACGACTTTTTTGGGCAATTAAGGGAATTATACATATTTGTAACTATTTAAGACTACCTTTTTATTCATAGTTTTTAAACCTATTTCCAATTATTCCTTCACTAACTCCCATATACTCTGCTATTTTTACGTTTAAAAAGCCTTTATTTTTTTTAATAATAAATCTTTAATATCCATAAACTGCTCCTTTTTTATATGATCGTAATTAAGCTTAATTACTAATTTGTATATCTATTTTATCATATTCATCAATAAAAAAAATAAAGGCAGGATAAGGCGACTGTCCAACTCGCCTAAAAACAACTTGAACACTTGTGTTCAACAGACATTTTTAAATATAAATAAACATTTTTTTAAATGTCTTTGAAAAAATATATTACGATTAATAAACTAAATACAAAAAGAGCTTTTTAAATATCTACAAGTATTTTTAAATGGTAAAGTTTCTTTAACCTTTAAGTAAAATATTTATTCATTGTTTAATAAAATAAAAATTGACTATTCAGTAAATTATATTATTTTATATTTAAAATTACAAGTTATTAAAAATAATATTAAAAGAACAGAAGTATTAGAGTTATATTATAGAAAAAAGTAGACTAAGAATAAATTATAATTAAAAATATTTAAATTATTTTTAATATCTTATAAAAAAGTATTTTTATTTTTTCTTAATATTTTAATTATAAATTATGTTAAAAACGTTATATGGACATTCTGACAGTATATAAAAGCATAATTTAAAACTTATTAAATTATGCTTTTATAATTTTTATTATTATAACTATCATATACTACATTAATATTTGAACACTATTATAACCTTTGGTTTTAAGGTTTTAAGTGTTGTGTAAGCAATATTATTCCTGTCTAAGAATTTAATAAATTTTCTACTTATCTTTTTTATCTATATTATCAATTATATTATTAATATTTTTATCTATTATTTTATTTGTAACATCTAATCCTTTTATTAACCAATTAGGAACTAGATGCCCCTTATCAAGTTGTACTATATTTTCTAAAATACTTCTAATTTCATTGATTATAAAATGAACTATTAAAAACCAACCTATTGATATCATTATATGTAAGTTAATTCCTATTATTTCACCAATTTCTTTAAATGTAAGTCCTAGGCCAAATCCCATAGCTACTAAACACCACATTAAAAATTTTTTAACAAAACCTTTCATAGCTTGTGCTGAACTTTCCATTCTAATATATTTAGCTTTTATTATACCTGTTATGTAGTCTATTACATTTAATGATAATAAAAATACAAATAAAAACCAAAATTTACCCAAAATAGCTGATAAAATACCTGTTATTATAGATATTATATAATTTATTTTTGATTGAAAAATATTCACTTTATCACCTACCTTTTATATTTTAAAAGTTTTAATAAGATTTTTAGGTTTATAAATAATCACCATCTAATTTTTATTTTTATTAAATAAAGATTAGATTTTTTATATTTGCAACTATTTATTATAAAATTTATATATTATAGTATATACTTAACTTTTTCTTTATTTTATTAATAGTTTTATTTATAGCTTGTCTTGAAACACTGTATTGTGATGCTATTTCACTTTCAGTATAATTTTCAATAAATTTCATAATGAAAATTTTAAATTATTTTTCATTTAAAATTTTCATTATGTCATTTTTAAATAATTCATCTTCTAATACATATAAGTTATTTTCATAGAATATTTTATCAATAGTGTAGTCATTTTCACATAAAATATTTCTATAATTTTCTTTTTGTATTTTTTTGGATAATGCCACATATCCAAAGTAAATTGATTTTTTTATATAAGAAAGTATATAATAGTCAGACTTAACAAAATTACCACTTTCTAAAGGGATTTTTAATATGCATTCTATAAAATATAATTGAAGGTCATTAAATGCATCTTCATAATTTAATTTTATTGCATATTTTTTTATTAAGGGTAAAAATTTTTCACATAATTTTTCCATACTGTTGCTATCATTTATTTTACTATTTTTTATCATAGTATATAATTCACTCATAAAATTCCTTCTTTCTACAGAAAAAGTTAAATAATCTGTAAATATGGAAAAGTTATGAAAATAGCAACCAATCCTGTAAATAAATTTTTAAAACAATCAAAACCACCCGTTAAACGGGTGGTTTGCTCAAGCCCTATAAGGGCTTTTTTCTTGTTGTAAGCCTCTAAA
>CALWOZ010000092.1 GCA_944383305.1 uncultured Clostridia bacterium
TGGAGCAACATTTAAAGTTGTATTATAGTCATTAACAGTAGCGCTTGTGCTACCAATACTAACTTTAACTACTTGACCAGCAAATACACTACTAACACTACCTATTAACATACTTGTTGTGATTAAACCACTTACTAATATTTTGATAAACCTTTTCATATAAAACTCTCTCCTTATCTATCATTGTAATAAGGTTACCATATATGTGAGTTTTATTCAATATTTTCCATAAATTAGTTTTATTAAATTTGTATAGCTTGTACTACTAATCTTTCTGTTGGATTACCCTCAATACAAGTTATCATTGTTATTCTATTATCTTTAGTATCTTCAAGGTATGAAAAATCTGTTTCTTTTATGCTTGTTTTTACTATTATCTTGTATATTCTAGTTCCAAAGTTAGTACGATATGTTACTATATCCCCTATATTAACATTTTTTAGCTGTCTAAAATCTATTTTATAATCACGATTATGAGCCGACAAGCCAACATTACCATTAAATATAGGAGTTTGAGTAAAATGTCCTACTGCACTTTTCATTACAGTAAGCATTTCTGCATTATCCCTTGCGTCTTTTATTGGGGAATTTTTTATATTTGTTCCGTCTACACTTAAATACCCTATTACACCTTTAGGTAAGGCTGTTGGAGTAGGTAAAGGGTTAGTTTTGTTTGTTTTTACATTTTGGGTAACATTATTCATATCCCAATTATTAACTTCAAGTGCCTTTGATAGCATTGTTACAGCTTCTGCTCTTGTAATATATGTATTACCATTAATTAAGTTATTATCATAAATGTCTATAATCTTACTTGCATAAAGATTATTTACATCATTAAGTACCCAACTAGGTATTTTTTCTGTGTCTGTATAAGGCAACTGTACTTTATCATAATCACTATTTCTAACAAGCATAGAAGTTACTTTTATCATTTCAAACCTTGTTATTTTATTGCTAGGCTTGAATGTTCCGTCTTTATATCCACTTAAAAATCCATTTTCAGTAGCTTTTTTTATAGCATTATAAAACCAACCGTTACTATCACTAAATGTTATTTCTTCAAATTTTAGATTTATATTAAAACTTGATAATATTTGAGATATTTCTGCTCTTGTTATAGTATTGTTTGGCTTAAATGTGCCGTCTTCATAGCCTGTAATATAGCCTTTTTCTGCAAATTTTTCAATGTATCTCTGCCTTGTACATTATTTATATCACTAAAACTACTAGCAAAGGCTGTTGAATTCATCATACTAGCAAACATCATAGCTAATAAAAGTGTCTTTTTTGTATTATTGTTAAATTTCATAATCATCTCTCCTAAAATGATACATCTATATATGTACTTTCTTCTTTAAATTCTAACTTTTTAAGTTTTGTTACATTGTCTAATGTAATGTTTATATCTTGATTATTTAGCTTTTTAGCAATAGATTTATCAAAAGTTAGTTTATAAATGTTACTTGTTGCTTTTATAGATATTGTGTTTAAATTTATATTTTTATTTTTTTCTGTAATTTTACACTTGCCTATTAATTCATAAGCACCATTATTAAGGTTATATATTTTTACATTTCTTTTAGTAAATAAAAATACTATAAATCCAAAAATACCTGTTGCACTTGTAGTCGTTGCTACTGCAATAGGAACAATAGGGTCAAATAATTTTTCACCTTTATATACAACTGTTATTATATTTTTTTCAAAAACTTCTTTTGAAATATTCCCTTTATATTCAACAGTTGCTTTATAATCTATTACTTTAGTTGTTGTATTTGGCGTTTGTTTTGTATAACTCCCTTTATATACTGCATTACAATTATAAAGTGTTCCTACACCAGTATTAGCAACGGTTTCATTATTTGTACTTACAAAATTAGCATCTACTAAATTTAATGTAACACCATTTTTAGTAATAGTTTTAGGTATTAAGCCATAATCATTAGATTCTAAACCATAATAAACCTTAGTTTCATTTAATGTAATAACTTGCTTTGTATATGTAGTGTTACTTTCTGTTTTATTAGGCTCTATTTTTAAGCTATTTTCGTCTTTAGTTAAAAGTCCATAATATCCATCTTTTTCATAAGGCAATTTTTCTTGAAAAAGACTTAACACCTTTTTATTGTATAAACTTTCCTCCTTTGTTATTATAAATTCTAATTTTTCAGTTTGTTCTTTTATATCTTCTTTTGTTATTCTATCAACATTAATATCATCTTTTACATATTTAAAGTTATCCCTAAAAAAATCTTCAAAAATAACTTTTTTAAAGTCAATATCTTCGGTGCTTTCAAATATTTTTATCGCCTTTGTTTTATCTTCATTTACTGACAATTCTATTTCTTTTAAGTTGTTAGCATATATGCTTTGATTTAATAAAAATGTTGCTATTAAACACATAATTAACTTTTTCATCTTATCACCTCCTTTCACATAACAGCTTTTATAAATTCAATAAAAGTAGTTCTTAAACTTTCATTTAATAAAACTGTTAAGCCTATAATTGAAAAAACAGTTATACTTATATAAAATAGACTTTTCATACAAAACAAAAAAGCACTTATTAAAAATCTTAATAAACTTTTAAAAGTGCTTTTATTTTGTATTATTATTGGTTGGTTATTATTCATCTTTAATAACTCTTGTTCTTTTAATCTTTCTTGCTCCTTTCTTTCATCTTCTTTAAATTTGTTATAAAATGTACTCACTTTAACCTCCTATTTGTTTAAATATTAAATAGTCTTTAAATATTTGATTATATATTTCTTCGTTAGCTACCTTAAAAATATTAGGACAATACTTAGAGAAATAAACCTTTAGACCCTCCATATTTTTTATTATAAAGTCTTGTTCACTTTCATCTACAAAGTTAAATATAAAATTTATATCTTTATATATGTTACAAACTTTAAACACATTTTTTATATATTCTTCTTCCCAAAACTTTGCCCCACTTACAACTATTCTTACATCAGCACTTGCAAAACTTTCTTCAAAAGTATATAAAAATTCTCCATAATCAAATATAAATATTTCATAGTCCATACTTAATATTTTATGTAAATCTTTAAATGTTACATTGGTGAAAATATCTAAATCTTTATAGCTTATTTTTTTGTTTTCTTCACAAGTAGACACTTCATAAAAATTTTTTATATTCTTTATAACATCTTTATTATTAAATTCTATATAACAAGCATTAAATCCATATTTAATTAAATAATTGGCAATTAAAAAAGCTTGTGTCGTTGTACCCATTCTTGCACAAGTTCCACAAACTGCTATTTTTAATTTATTTATTTTTGGTTTTACTAACACTTTCTTTTCAACTATTTTTTCACGTTCAATAATTTTTTCTTTTTCTATTATTTGTATTTTAGGTTCTTTTGTTATCTCCATATTTTCAATATCTTTAGTTTTAGGTAATTCTTTTTTAATTTTAGGTTTATTTATTTTATTAAAAAAATCTTTAAACATATTTAATTTTTTATTAACTTCTTTGTCTTGTGTTTGTTCTAAAACTTTAAATTTAATGCAATCTTTATATTGGTTGTTACCTAAAATACAGTTTTTTATTTCTTCTTTTTGTAAGAAAATATCTTCGCTTATTATAAAGTTAAATATACTTTCTGCTACTAACTTTGAAAGTAGTATATTTCCTACTTTTTTACCTATACCGACAATTATTATTTTTATATCATATAACTGCCTAAACTTTAAGAAAAAGTCTAATATTTCATCATCTGTATTAGATATAATAGATAAATCTACTGCTAGTATTTTATAATGTTCGTAATTATTATTTGAAAAAAGTGTTTTTAAATCAAAAACTTTATTTAATTTATTTATTGGTATGTTATTTTGTGCACATATATCATTAAATATATTACTATTTGCCTCACTTGTTATATATAAAATCATTTTTACACCTCCTTTACATTTTTAAATAAAAAAAGACATATTTATTTTTAAATATGTTGAGGTATAATACATAGGTAACAAAAAAATATAAAAAAAGATTTCCCTTTGTGGTATAGTAAATTTGCAAACAA
>CALWOZ010000093.1 GCA_944383305.1 uncultured Clostridia bacterium
ACTGGAACTAAATCCCTTGCAATTCTTAATAATGGTTTATTATCACATACTAAATGTATATCTGATGCATCTTTTTCAATTGCTGTTTTTATAACATAGTCCATATTCATAGTTATTTTTTCCCTTCTACTTTTTTATATTTTTTAATTACTTTTAATTTTTTATCAAAAAATATGCTTCACATAGAAAATTTATTTTATTAAATATATTTTTAATAATTTATTTAATTATTTTTTTATTATTTAATTTAATTATCATAAATTGTTTTATTTAATTATTTTTTACTTTTAATTGGATTTTTCATTAAAAGATATTCTAATAACATAAATTTTCTAATTTAAAAAACAAATTTTAATAAAATAATAATTTTTTATTTAATTCTTCTAAAGTTGTTACACCTTGGATAACTTTTTTTATACCATCAACAATAAGTGGTCTATATCCTTCTTCAAGTGCTTTTTTTCTGATTTCTATACTTGATGCTCCTCTTACTATTAGTTCTTTTATTTCTTCTGTTATATCTAATATTTCAAAAACACCAATTCTATCATAATATCCAGTATTTTCGCAATATTTACATCCTACTGGATCATATGTTTTTAAATTGTCAAAATTTATTTCTTCACCATATTTGTTCATTATTCTTTCTATAATTTGTTTTTCTTCTTCATTAAATTCTCTTTCTCTTTTACAATGTGGACATATTCTTCTTACTAATCTTTCTGACACACTTGTTGCTAATATACTTGCAATATCATAATCTGATATTCCCATTTTTCTTAAACGATTTATAACTTCTATACTATCTATTGTGTGTATTGTAGATAAAACATAATGTCCAGTTTGACCTGCTTGTACTGCTATTTCTGCTGTTTCTAAATCTCTTATTTCTCCAACTAGTATAACATCAGGGTCTTGTCTTAATACTGTTCTTAATGAACCAGAAAATGTTGCTTTTGGTCCTACTTCTATTTGATTTAATCCATTTATTCTTATTTCTACTGGGTCTTCTATTGTTGTTATATTTATTTCTGGTCTGTTAAGATAATCTATTATACTATATAATGTTGTTGTTTTACCTTCTCCTGTAGGTGCTGCAATTATTGTAATACTATTTCTTTTGTTAAAACTTTTTCTTATATCATCTTCTGTTCCTGGATATCCTAAATCAAAAATACTTTTTATATCTGTATTTTTCTTTAATAATCTTAAAACAAATTTTTCTCCATAAATATTAGGCTGTGAAGAAACACGAATATTATAATCTTCATATAATAAAATTCTACCATCTTGCGCTTCCTGTTTTTCTTGATGCATATTAGAAATAGCTTTAAGCCTTCCTATCAATTGACTCTGTTTTTCTTTTTCTATCCTTAATGCTGTATATAACTCACCATCAATACGATATCTCACTCTTACACTATTTTCTAAAGGTTCTATATGAATATCACTTGCTCTTCTTTTTATACCGGATTTTATTATAGAATCTACTAATTCTGATATAGTTCCACTTGTATTTGCAGTCTCTTCTGCACTATATGCATCCCCCTCAAGCGACTTTAAAAAGTTTTGAATATCTTGTTTAAAGGTAATATATGTTTCCATTACTAAACCTTTATTTAATAAAAGTAAGCGAACAGTATTCATATTTCTTTGATTAGTAGTATTTGAAAAACAAACTTTAATTTTTCCATTTTCTATTTCAAATGGAACAGCTTCATTTTTCTTAGCTACATCTAAAGAAATATAGTCTGTTAAATTTACTTTAATCATATTGTTTCTTAATAATATACCTTTTTCTCCTAATATTTCTCCAATATTTTTTATAAGAACATATGGATCACATGCATCAATTTCATATAATATATCTCCTAATCTCATATCAGGATGTTCTCTTTGATAGTCAAGTGCTTTTTGTATATCATCTTCACTTACTACACCTCTTTTTACTAATTCTACTCCTATCGGTTGTCTTCTTTTTAAATCCATAATAAATTCCATTCCTTGTATAATAATATTTAGGTTTTTTAAGGCTACCCATAAACCATTATAATCAAATATATCTTTTCTTTTAAAATCCTTCATTGGAATAAAATAAATATAAGTTTTTCAAAATATAATATTCCAAAACTTTCAACATTTGCTCTACTTTTCTTTCTATACACCTTTTATAAACTTATATATTAAATTTTTAAATTATAGGTAGTTATTCTAGAAAAAGTTCCTGATGCAAAATCAACTGTTATTTTTATATTTCCATTTTCTTCTGTATAATCAAAATTACATCTGGTTATATTATCGCAAATTTTAATCTCATTTAGATATATAGCATTGTTTTGCTTAGAAAAAGTATAAATTTGTTTATTTGAAAATGCAATATAGCTTACATTCTCGTTTTCCCCTTTTTCTATTACTTTTATACCAGGTTGATTTATTTCACTTGTAAAAAAACTATTAAACTTTGTAAATTGTGAATTTGTTAATACACTTTCATCATCAATATCTACATTTTTATAAAAATAACTTGTAAGTGTTGATACAACACCTATTACAATAAGTAATGCGATTATATATATTATTATAGATGTTAAAGTAACCCCATCTTCTTTTTTCACTTTAAAATCAATTCCTTTCTTACTTTATTAGAAGGTATTTTAAAATAAAGATGATAATTATTTTTTTATAAATTCTCGCAAAGCTTCACACAAAAAGTATTTTTGTAATTATAAAATTATATTTATAGAATTAATCTTCTTTTGTCATAACTGTAGAAATTTCAACACTTTCTGTATTTTTTCCACTTTTATAAGAAACTTTTACTGTCACTATTTTTAATACTTCTGCTTCTACATCTTTATCTTTATTTTGCTCTAATTCACTATAATCTTGTACTGTAACTTCCTGATAATATGGTGTTGCTTTTTCCTGTCCTTCTTCTGTTATATATTTATCTTCATATCCTTCAATTTTATTTGTGCCTGCAACTGGTAATATTGAAAAACCCTTTCCTTTTATCTCTTCAATTATATTTATTGCATATGAAGTTGCTTCTGATTTTCTTTTAATTTCCTCATCATTTTTTTGTATATTAAACATAAGAACTGATATTATTGATACAAAAATTGCTAACACAATAACAGCTATAGCAATATCTATTCCTGCTATTCCCTTTTCCTCTTTAAAATTCATTGCAAATTTCATTCCTTTTTAAACTAAAAATTTATAAAATGCTAAAATCCAAATAAAATATATTATATTCGGTATTGCTAAATAAAATCCGATACTAATTTTATCTGCAACATTTTTTTCAGTCTTTTTAGACTTACCACTATTTTTTAATTTAATAAATAATTCATAAATAGCAATTGCTAGTAATGTTGTAATAACACTTAATATTGTAGCATATTCTCCTGAAAAAATTGCCATTGTTATAACTGATAATACAATACTATATACATATTTATTTATAGCCATTTTCTTTAATGTAACTGTATCTAGCAATAATACTATTATGTATAAAACTAAATATATACCATATCTATAAATACTAGTTATGTCTATTATACATAGATATACTATATATATAATTGATATGATAACACCATACATAACTACTGGTTTATTTATTTTTTTATTTTCTTTATCTATTCCTGCCATTAGGATTATAAATGTAAAATATAATACTATAAATGCGTAATCTATTATTTTAGTATTAGTTAAATTTTCTAAACTTAATCCCATTAAATAAGCAACTAATACAAAAAATATACCTGATATTGTTTCTATTATAAAATATCTTGGTCTTATTTTTTCTTTACAATATCTACATTTTCCTCCTAAAAAAATATAACTAAATACTGGTATTAAATCCCAGAAACCTAATTTATGTTCACAATTTGGGCAATATGAATGTGTATGAGTGATATCTTGTCCTTTAGGGATTCGATAGATTGCAAGTGTATAAAAACTTCCAAAAAGTGTTCCTATTATGAATATTATTATATAAAAAAATA
>CALWOZ010000094.1 GCA_944383305.1 uncultured Clostridia bacterium
GGTGATACTGTTAAAGTTTATGCTAAAGTTGTTGAAGGTACAAGAGAAAGAATCCAAATGTTTGAGGGTACTGTTCTTAAAAGACAAAATGGTGGTGCTCGTGAAACATTTACTGTAAGAAGAATTTCTTATGGTGTTGGTGTAGAAAGAACTTGGCCTGTTCATTCTCCAAGAATTGAAAAAATTGAAGTTGTTAGATATGGTATCGTTAGACGTGCTAAACTTAACTATCTTCGTGATAGAGTTGGTAAATCTGCTAAAGTTAAAGAGGATATTAATAGAAGAAGTAAATAATGATACTTTAAAAAGGGTAATAGATATCTATTACCCTTTTTATAAAACTTAATATTTTAATAAATATATAATTATTTATAAAAAGGAGTTAATAATGAATATACAATGGTATCCAGGTCATATGACTAAAACAAGGCGTATGATGCAAGAAAATATAGGTCTTGTAGATATTGTTATAGAGCTTTTAGATGCAAGAATACCTTTTAGTAGTAAAAATCCAGAGATAGATGAACTTGCTAAAAATAAACATAGAATAGTAATACTCAATAAAGTAGATTTAGCAGATGATAAAAAAACAAATCTTTGGACAAAATACTTTGAAGAACAAAATTGTAAAGTTATATTAGTAAATTCTATAACAGGCAAAGGTATTAAAGATATAACAGAAGTATCTAGAGAACTTATGAAAGAAAAAGTTGAAAGATTAAAACAAAGAGGTAGGTTATTTGTACCTACTAGAGCTATGATAGTTGGTATACCAAACGTTGGAAAATCAACATTAATAAATAAATTCGTAGGAAAATCTTTAGCTAAAACAGGTGACAAGCCTGGCGTTACAAGAGGTAAGCAATGGATAAAGATAAAAAAAGACTTTGAACTTTTAGATACTCCCGGTATATTATGGCCTAAATTTGAAGACCAGACAGTTGGTTTAAAATTAGCTTTTACAGGAGCTGTAAATGATGATATATTAGACACTTATACACTTGCCTTAAATTTAATAGATAATTTAAGAAAAATATATCCAAATAGTCTAAAAGAAAGATATAAAATTGATTTTAATGAAGAAGATAAATCAGACAAAATTTTGGAAAATATTGGTATATGCAGAAGCTTTAAAACTAAAGGTGGAGAAATAGACTTAAACAGAGTTTCATATATATTAATAGATGAATTTAGAGGAGGAAAACTTGGCAAAATAACTTTAGAAGAACCTACTGACTTTATTTAGACATATATAAATGTATAAAATTTACTTAAATAACTTTGCATAAAAAATAAATATATGATAATAATAACTATTGTAAGGTAAGTTAATATTTTTTAAGGTATTATATTAAGAAAAAATATAGTACTTAAATATAAGCTAATCTTATTTTATATATTAGACTTTTAAAGTCAACCTGTAATAAATATATTTATTTTTTAGGAGGTATTTCTTATGGATAAGAAAAATAGTAAAAATTTAAAAGCAGATAAAAATAGTTCAAACAATAGCAGCTCTAGAGTAGAATTTGCAGAAGATATGAATTTTGATTCTAGCAAAAAACACAATAAACACAACAACAAAAATAACAGTACTAACAGTACTAAATAATGACTTAAAATATATAATTAATAAACTCTAATATTAGACTGTAGATTTTTCTACAGTCTTTAAGTATAAATATAATAAATAGTATAATAAATATAAAAATTTACTTTTATTTATAGGAGGTACATATTTTGAAAGTATCAAGGTTTTTTAAAGCAATATTTAAAAGATATTTTATAACTGGATTAAATGGTATGGCGTTAGGTCTTTTTTCTACATTAATAACCGGACTTATAATAAAACAGATAGGATTATTAATAGGCGGAGATATTGGTTTAATTTTTTCCAAAATAGGTATATTTGCATCTATATGTACAGGAGCCGGAATTGGAATAGGAGTTGCAAAGGCATTAAATTGTCCAGATATAATTATATATTCATCAGCAGTAACTGGTTTTTTTGGTTCATATTCTACTCAAATATTTGCTGGTAAAATATTTGATGAAAGTGGACAAATATTATTAAGTGGGGCTGGAGACCCTGTGACAGCATTTTTAGCTGTAATTTTTGGTATAGAATTAGGAAGATTAGTACATAAAAAAACAGTTGTAGACATAATAGTTACTCCGTTAACAACTATTTTAAGTGGTTGTATTTTAGGACTAATTATATCACCTTTTGTTTCATATATTATAAATATTATTAGTAACTTTATTGAAATATCAACAAATTTTCAACCATTTTTAATGGGAATAATAATTTCTGTTGTTATGGGTATATTATTAACATTGCCTGTAAGTTCTGCGGCAGTGGCTATTATATTAGGCTTGTCAGGTATAGCAGGGGGAGCAGCAACAGTTGGTTGTTGTGCTCAAATGGTTGGATTTGCCGTTATGAGTTTTAGAGAAAATGGAATAAATGGACTTTTTGCTCAAGGATTGGGCACATCTATGATACAAATATCTAATATAATAAAAAAGCCTATTATATGGATACCACCTATAATAGCGAGTGCTATGTTAGGACCAATAAGTACTATTGTATTTAAAATGGAAAATATACCAACAGGAGCTGGTATGGGAACAAGCGGATTAGTCGGTCAAATTTCTACTTGGCAGGCTATGTATAATGGAGAAAATGGACTATCTCTTATTATAAAAATATTATTGTTACATTTTATTTTGCCAGCAATAATAACATTAATAGTATCTGAATTTATGAGAAAGAAGAATTTAATTAAACTAAATGATTTAAAACTTGATTTATAATAAAATTAAATATAAAAAAGGTTGTATACTATTTTTAGTTAGGGTAAAAAAATTAACTAAATCTAAACAATATACAACTTTTTTTGTTGTGTAATTTTATAGTAAATAATTGAAGAGATGATTTTATTAAAATAAAAGAATTGAATATATATAATAAATCATTTATAGAGGGACATTAGT
This sequence comes from uncultured Clostridia bacterium, assembly GCA_944383305.1. Classification (GTDB taxonomy): domain Bacteria; phylum Bacillota; class Clostridia; order Lachnospirales; family CAG-274; genus Tyzzerella. The sequence goes on from CALWOZ010000094.1 coordinate 2,998, forward strand.
TGAAGTATTTATAATAGATGAAATATTAAATATTATATAGAAAAAATAGAAAGAGATTATGTATTGTAGGAAAAATAATACATAAAAAACGATAAATATAAAATTATAAGATATATAAGGTGTTTTGGCTATAAAATATATATTTAGTAGGGCACAATTAGTATGAATTAAGATAATATTTTGAATAACAAAATAAATATACATTTCACTAATGCAGAAAACAGCTCCAATATTGAGAAATAAGATAATAATATAGAAAATGATAGTTTATTTAAAGATTTATATAATTGACAACTTTGCTAGAAGGAATAGTAAAATGACATAATAGACCAAATGATTATACAATAAGATTAGAGCTTAAATTAAAGTATAAATAACATTGCAGATGAAAGTTATACAGGTGTGTATAAAGTCAAATACTACTATAATGATATTTATAATAAATGAAGGTATATTGTTAAATATATATTTTTATTAATATATAAAATTTTTAAATAATTATTAAAATTAAAAAAGTAATAAATTGTTAAAGTGTCAAACATAGGTTACACTTAAAAGATTTTTTAACAAAGATAAGAATAAGTATAAAATAATACTAACTTATCTTTGTTTTTTATAATAATATAGTAAATTTATATATAATTAAAATACACCTAAATATTGTTCTACTACTTGATTAGGTGATTTAAACCCTAAACAAGTTTTTATATAATTGTTTGATTTAACTTGATATTTAGCTAATTGTTTTCTTCCATCTTCTAAATTAAACATTTTTAAATTTTTATAAAATCTCTCACTATCTTGTCTATGTTGGCGTTCTACCTTTCCATTATGTCTTGGTGTAGCTATTCTTGTTCTTGTATATTTTATGTCTAATTTTCTTAATATCATTTCAAACATTGTTTCTCCCTGTTCTTTTCTTTGAAGATTAGTAAATTCAACTCCATTATCTGTTTGTATCTCTCTTATTATAAATGGGAATT
>CALWOZ010000095.1 GCA_944383305.1 uncultured Clostridia bacterium
TAATTATTAGTTTATTGTAAATTGAAAGTTATATTTGTGGCTTTCCCCCACACCCCCGCAGTTCCAAAAAGCTAATTGTTATATTTTCAGTTCTTTATTTTTATTAATTTTTTGTTTTATACTATTTTTTTGATTATTAAATAGTTTTTCTTTTATTTTTAATACATCTGTTTTTTGTTTCATTGATAAATTTTTAAATTCTAATTTTTGAAATTCATCTTTTGATTCTAGTTTTATTATTTCTCCAGTTTGCAAAATTACTTCTGGTTCATCATTAACTATATTTTTTATAAATCCTATTTTACCTTCATATTCTTGATTTTCTAATCTTATAATATCTTCTACTTCTAGTTCTTTTATTTTTAATTTATGATTTAATATTTTTATTTCATTTTTTAATTTTTCATTTTCTTTTTTTATAATATTGTATTGTGATATTATATTTGAAAATTTATCTTTTTTTATAGCTTTTATATAATTTTCATTTATTTTGTTATTTATTTCTTTTTGTTTAATTAAATTACATATTTCTTTAAAATCTTCTTGTTTAATTATTAAATTATCTTTATTCAAAAATGAATTTTTAATATTTTTGTTAATTTTTTTGTTTTTTAATTTTTGGTTATTAATTAATTTGTCTGTGTATTCTAATATTGTTTTATATTGTTCTAAAGATAAATGTTCTCTTTTATATCCTCTTTCCTGTTCTCTAGTTAAATTATATTTATTTATTATTGTTTCTAAATAGTTTTTTTCTTGTTCATTCCAAGTAATTGAATTATTAGAAAATCTTTTATTTTCTCCTTTAATTCCTTGTTCTTCTAGTGCTTTAGATAAACTATTTCTTTTACTTAATCCTTTTTTATAATTATTTGCTACTGGTATGTAATTTATATGTAGATGTGGAGTTGTTTCGTCCATATGAAGAACAGCATTAAAAACATATAAGTTAGGGTTTCTTTTTTGAAAATTTTTCATATATTCATCTAAAATATTTTTAAATTTTTCTCTTAATTCAATACTTTCAATTCCATTATACATATCAAGTTGATTACCAACTTGTACTATACATTCATAAAATAATTTTTCTCCATTTTTTGAGTTTTTCAATTTATTCATATAACCTTGAATACCATCAATTTTTCTATCTTTTCTATTTTGATTTTTATTATATTTATTTATTGCATCACTAAAGCATTTATTATAAGCAATATTTAAATCTTCTTGAAAATAGGTTATATTTTCAATAGTTCTATCTACATCAACATTTTCAGTAATAAATACTCTGTTATTATGATTTAAATTTCCAGAACCTTGTCTTAGTGAAATAGTAACATTCATATTATAGCCTCCTGTAAATAAAATTAGCTTTTTGGAGCTACGGGGGGTACGGGGGGAACGCCCGAAAATAAACTCTAAATTTAGAATATCCTAAATTAGCGTTTAAATGCCCTATAATCGTTTTATTGCCATTGGGAGTATATATTAACCTTTAATTAGCTTCCCGTTGGCTACAAGACACGTGAAGGGCATTTAAATAGATATGTCAATAATGCTTTTGCAAGGGTGGAGATTTTTATGTAATAAAAATACTACCCGTTTATTGATATATCTAAAAGCTAATGTGTGGGTAAAATTTATATTTTTAATTAAATTTTATTAGAATTAATAAAAGTTTATCATAGTTTGTCAAAGTTCAGTATAGTTTATCAGAGTTTATTATTGCATTTTTTTTAATTTTATATTATAATTTATTTGGGTGTTTTGTCTGTAGCTTTTCTATGGTTACAGACATTTTTTTTTGTTTTTCTTTTGGTGAAAGTTTATTAAAATATATAATTTCATTATCAATTTGAATTTTATCATAGCCAATTATGTAATTTTCATTTTTTATTATATCAAGCCAATTAGTATGAATTTTGGAGGGTTTTTCTAAAGTATTTAATTTATATTTAGAACCTGTAAGTTGCCAAAATTCTTTTTTTAGTTGTGTTTGATTTCCTGTTCCAATAGTTACAAGTTCTGGGTTAATCATATAAATTGTTGCTCTAGAAGTTTTAGGTTCATTTTTTAATTTTATTGTTATAAATCCTTTTTCTATCAATTCACCAATAGATTTTATTACTTTAGGTTTTGAATATCCAGTAATATTAATTATTTCTGTATTAGATATTTGTATTAAATTATTTTTATTTATTAATTTAGACATTATATTAAATATGCTTGTTGAATAAGCATTTACTGTTTTCATAATCTGAAAATTATCTATATAGTTTTTATTCCAATTTAATTTATGTTGTGGGTATATATGACTTTTAAATTTTTCTTCTGCTTTATTTAAGTCTTTTTTATTTTGTTTTAAATATTCTTTTAATTTACCTAATGGTATATTTTCTGGTATTCCAGAAGATAATAAATCATCAATAGCTTGTTCAATACTTGTTTTTTTGTTTTGATTTTTCATTAGTTTTATATTCCTTTCATCATTTAATTTTATTTTAGATTTTATATATTATATTATAAATTATATATATAGTAAATAATATATATAAGAATATATATATAATATTTAAGAAGGGGAAATTTTTACAATTTTCTTGTATATCGCTATTTTCAATATATTGAAGTATATTAATAAGGGGGGGGGTGGTAAATATTATTTACTAGGGTGGTAAATTTTGTTTACCGGGGGGGGTAAATATTATTTACTAGGGTATTTATAAAGCTATCGCTTTATCCACCCCCACCCCCTAGTCCAATTTTTTATGCTCCCTCCAACTAAAGTTGGATAAAGGTCGCTATAAAAAATTTTGGACTAGATTTATTTTATTATAGGCAAGTTTTTTGGCAAAATCAAGTAATTTTTGTTTCTTTTTTTGTAAAAAGAAACTCAATATTACTTTTGTCTTACGCCAAAAGATATTGAGCCACTCAAACGCCGTGGAGGCTTATATTTATAAGTCCATAATTTACTTAAAATAAGTCAATAAACAGGTAGTATTTTTTAATGAAACCGCTCTCCTTGAAACGTCGAGCTAGATACAGTAGCTCTTTTCATTAAAAAATCTCCACCTTCAAATAAATTTGTTATTGACTTATTTTATATAAGCCATAATGTTGACCTTGCAGTCAACGGGAAGCTAATTAAAGATAATTAGCACCCGTTGTCTTACAAGACATTATAAGGCTTATAACGTAATTATTAGTTTATTGTAAATTGAAAGTTATATTTGTGGCTTTCCCCCACACCCCCGCAGTTCCAAAAAGCTAATTTAAAAGTTGAGCCTTATTTGGCTATAAATATTTATAGTTCCTGTTAATTGCTAAAAAAAGCCTTAAAAAAAATTTGTCAATGATAGCGTTAGCTAAAAGTGGAGATTTTTTATTAGAGTGAAAAGAGCTACTGCATCTAGCCCGACGTTTCAAGGAGGGCGATTTCACTCGTTAAAATAAAAAATACTACTTGTTCATTTATCAAATTTTTTAAGGCTTTATAATTCATAAACAGGACTATAATATTTTAAAATGCTTTTAAATGTGTCTAGCTTTCTTTATAAGACTTGTTTTATATGTTTTTAGTATTTTTATATTATTTATTTGTTAAGGTGTTTAAAAGTTTATTTAAACGCGATTTAAGCATATTTGTCATTTTTAGTGATAGCTATTGCATTATTTTTGATTTTATTTTATAATTTAATTGCGTGGTGTGTCTGTGCTTTCTTGTGCAGACACCTTTTTATTTTGTTTTTCTTTTGGTGATAGTTTATTAAAATATATTATTTCATCATCAACTTGAATTTTATCATAACCAATTATGTAATTTTCTTTTTCTATCATATCAAGCCAATTAATATGAATTTTGGAAGGTTTCTCTAAAACATTTAATTTATATTTAGAACCTGTAAGTTGCCAAAATTCTTTTTTTAGTTGTGTTTGATTTCCTGTTCCAATAGTTA
>CALWOZ010000096.1 GCA_944383305.1 uncultured Clostridia bacterium
TGTCAGACCATTCAGCGCCTCTTTAGAGGCTTACAACAAGAAAAAAGCCCTTATAGGGCTTGAGCAAACCACCCGTTAAACGGGTGGTTTTGATTATTTATAGTTATAAAGTCTTAACATAGTAGCAATAGCTTGCTCTCTTGTGTAGTTAAACCAAGGTGAAAACTTTCCATTACCTGTACCAGTCATAACATAAACATCTCCACTTTTAATTTTAGATACAGAATAAATAGCATCTTTTGCCCAAGGAGCAAAATAACTTTCATCTACAAATTTATTCTTACTAGTAGAATTACTATTTATATTAAGTATTTTAGCTAAATTATTTACCATAACAGCAGCTTCTTGTCTTGTAATATAATTGTTAGGTGAAAATTTATCTTTACTTGTTCCAGATACTATTTTTAAATTATATGCAGTTGTTACATAATGGTCATTAACATCTATAAAAGGTGATTTTGTATCCATATCAATACTATTACCTGTTTTTATAATATAAGTTTGTACAGCAAGTTGGCAAAATTCTTGTCTTGTAATTTTATTTGTATAATTTGATTGTAAATTTTTAGGTACTATCCCTATATTATTAGCTTCATTAATACTTTCTTTAGCCCAATCACTATATGAATTATTTGATGTAGAGTTAATTGGTGTTGTATTAGATGGTAGTTTTTCTAATTTATTACCTTGTAAGTCATAATAATGTATTTCATTATTTCCAATAACTTGCTTTACTTTTATATATATTTGTCCATTAGCTTCTAAAAATTCTGCTTCTTCTCCATAACCATTTTCAGGAACAATTATATCTAGGTCTTTATTTAAAATCATAAGAGATAAGTCATTCATACCTATTGGATACCATACTATCAAAGTATTACCAGGACCTAATTTATCATCAACTTTTTTAAATTCAGTTTCAATAAGTTTATTATTATTTTCATCTACAATAAAATAAGTTTGTGTAGGAGTTTCTTGAATATAAACTCCATCTAATCCTTTAATAGGAGTATTTTCTTTAAATCCTTTTGGAACATCATTTAAAGAGTTAATTTTTAAAAGAAAACTACAATCTTCATATTCAATATTAAAAGTACCATTACTACCATAAAGATTTTTATATACATTAAATTGTTCTTTATCTAAATAATATTCTTGAGTTCCATCAAAATTTTCTGCTATATAAACCTTCATCGAATTAATTTCTCTAGCTTCTATATTTTTATATTTTATTGGTAAACTATATTCTACACTAGAATTTTCATATTTATCATATAAAAAAAAATCTATGTCAATTAAACCATAAGTTTCAATGCCATTTATTTTTTGTGTTACAACAATTGAACCTCCATTAGCAATAGATATAGCATCATTATATATAAAATCTGTCCTTTGTTTATTTTGATAAAATATTCCATAACTATTTTCATTTTTTGAACTTGAAACCGCAAAAAGACTTGATTCTAATTGTTTATATGAATTATATTTTGTAAAATCTACTTTAGTATCAAATTTTTGTTCATTAACTTGTGTATCTTGAGCAAATATAACCATATTATTTTGATTTAATAAAGATAAGCAAATAATAAAAGTTATAATTTTAAGCTTCTTTTTCATATTAACTCCTCCCATATTTTATATAAAATTTACCTTTTTGGTTTATCTTTTTAAATCAAAAAGGTATATGTATAATAAATTATAGTATCTAGTTGCTTATATTATTTTTATTAAGCTAATGTCCAATAAGGATCTATCCAACAATTTTTAGAGTATGACCAAAGTCTTTTATATTTAACTCCATCAATAATCATATATTTATAACCTGTATGTTCTGCTAATGTTTCTATTTTTGAACTAATCTTATTATTAAAATTATTTTCCATAGCAAAAGTAGTTTTAATACCACTTAATATAAATATAGCTATAAATAAAAAATTTAATAAAATTTTCAAATTATATCACCTTACCTTTCTATATATGGAACATTAGGCAAATCATTTAATGTTTCACTAGATATTAATGGATCATTATTATAATACATTATATATTTACCATTTTCCTTTATTATATAAGAATTGTTTTCTTTTAAATCTTCATTAGTTATTTCTTTTAGATCTTGTTCTGGTGGATTCCAAGCTGGTTGTATTACATACTTAGTTGATAAGTTTAAAAATCCTAAAAATATAATAAGCAATAAGATACATATAAATTTATTATTATTTTTTTTTGAATTACAAATATCTATTATTTTAATTCTTTTAAAAGTTATATTATTTGAAAAATTACTTCCAATTGGATTAATTAAACTATTATTAATAATATTATTATTGGTTAGTTTATATGCTTTAAAAATACATTTCATATAAATAACTTTTTCTTTATAATTTAAGCTTTTGGTTACATATTGGTCCACATAAATTTCCATAATGTTTTCTATGTGTTTTGTTAATAAATAATTAATTGGGTTCCACCAAAATACTAAATTTAAAATTTTTATAAAGGTTATTATTATATTTGTTTTTGAGTAAAAATGCAACATTTCATGTAAGAGTATATAGTATATTTCATCCTCATTATAATCAATAACATTAATAAAAATTATTTGATTAAAATATCCAAACTCTGAAGGAAATTTAACATTTTTATTTGTTATAATTTTAGGTGTAAAATTAAAATTATATTGTTTTTTAATTTTGTTTAATATATTTAAAACATTTTTATTATTTGTATTTGGTATTTTACTTGTTTTTTTATATAATAAAAAATATTTATAAAAATAATTTACAACTAAAATTATAGCTATTATTAACCATATAAAATATACTAAACTTAAAGTATTTAACGTTTTATTACTATTTATATTAATCATTGTTTTTTTAGTATATTATCAACTTTTGGTAAAATATTAAATGAAGGTATTGGATTAGTAAATTCAAACTCAAAAGGTAATAATAATCTAATACTTATAGTTAATAAAATAATACTTGTTAACCTTAATGGTATTTTTAAAACTATAGTTTTAAAATTTGTAATAAATATAAAAAATAATATAAAAATATTAATTGTTAATGTAACTGTAAATATTGAATAAGGAGTTAAATTTATAATCATTATTGCTCTTCCATTTCCTCAGCTTTTTTTTCACAATTATCAATAAAAGTTCTCATATATTCAACTAATTCTTGATTATTAGCCTTATTTTCCTTTGATAATCCTACTAAAAATCTTTTTAAATCAAAATTTCTTTTTTGTTTTTTGAAAATTTCATTTACTTGCATTGCTGTATAATCTTCAAGAGATATTGCTGGGGCATATAATCTGCTAAATGTTTTTACAACTATAACATTGCCAACAACTTTTACATAACCATTTTTTATTAAATTTTTTAACAATGGATGTATTGAGTTTTTAGCTGTAATTTTAGTTAACTTCATAATATCAGAAATCAACATTGGTTTTTCACTACTCCATAAAATTTTCATTATTTCATATTCTCGTTCTGTTAAATATTTAGTTTTCATTTTACTACTCCTTTTTAGAATATAAAATTTTATAATTAATAATATAATTATAAAATATAAATACACAAAATTCAACAAATATTAATATATTTTTATGAATATTGACACAGTTTTTTATTGTGATTATAATATTATATACTATAAAAAAATATGTCAGTTTTTGTCTGAAGTGAATTTATGTTGCAAATATTAAAAATCTATTCTTTTATAATAATTTAATTCACTTTTTATATTTATTAATTTAAAAGTTTTTATAAATTATTTAGGCATAAGTTTGAAAAACTTTATGCCTTTTTTTGTTGTCGCCGAACAGGCTTGATATAAACCACCAGCTATGCTGGTGGTAGATAAAAACTCTTATAGAAAAGTAGAAACC
>CALWOZ010000097.1 GCA_944383305.1 uncultured Clostridia bacterium
ATAAAAAACCTATCGGTTAGGCTTATATCCTCCACCTCCTACGGTGAGGAAGAGGAATTACGCCTTATAGGTTAAATACACCTTCCTCAATTTCTTGAATATGTATATTCTGTATTTCACCAATATGAAAAAAATTTTGATTATATCTATAATGAGATTCTTCTAATTCTTCTACTCTTGTTTTTTTCTCATATTCTAATTGTTCTAATTTTTTATTTAAAGTAATTATTTTTTGCTCTAATTCTAAAACACTTTCTTCAAGTTTTTTAGCTTTGTATTTATATATATCTTTTATATTTTTCTTACCTGTCTTACCTTTACCCCTTTCAACTTCAAATCCACGTTCCTGAAGCCATTTAGGAGCCTCAGAATGTATTTTATTAATTCTATCCTTAGTCATCAATTTATGAGCCTGTAATTTGCCCTCTAAGGACACAGGAATTAACTGTAAGTGCATATGTGGAGCTGTTTCATCCAAATGAACTTTAGCAGAAACTATATTTTCTTCTCCAAATTCATGTTTAAAATACTCTGTAACAGTCTCAAAATAATCTTTAGTTTTACCAAGTCCCCACTTTTTATATGTTTCTTCATTTACTGTTATAACATTTGAATACATAACAACACTATTTCTTTGTATTCTAGAATTTTTTCTAACCTCATCAATTCGTTTCTTAACCCTTTGGTACAAATTAAGATCTGATTTTATTAAATCATAATTCAAATGAGTTTTAGTTCTATCAATATCTTCATTTTTCAAATTATTAGATTTTCGCTCTTGCTCAATCTCTTTTCCTTTTACATCACTTAATTTATTCTTTTGTGTATTCCAAGCAAATTCCATTATTCAAATCACTTCCTCATAGCCTTATTAGATATAATTATATCATAAGACTATAGCTCGTTATAGTCTTAAAATAAGACTCACTCGCCCTACGGGGTATAGGGGAACTTAGTTCAGTTCCCCTCGCTTCGCTCACCCCTCCAAACGCTAACGCCCTCCTTATTTATTTTTCATTAGAGCAAAAACCGCTCCAATGGAAAATAAAACGTCAGTTGTTATTCTCGATATTATGTATTTGCTTATTCTTTGGAGCAACTGAACTCTTTAAGCATAAATAAATTTTTAAAATAACTATTGAACTTTGAGTGTAAATAAAATATGACCTGAGCTCCAAATGGGCGCAGTTCTCCCTTGCAAAAATTAGCAAGGAGCAAACTACAATAATCCAAAGGTCAATATGACCTTGAGTCCTGCCACAATCTTAGGCTTAGGGGACTATTGCAACACTATGTTTATTCAAGCCTTTCTACTCATCTGTAACCCACGAGCTTTTTATTCTGACTTGCTCCCGTACTCATACCACATCACTGATACAGTACTCTAGCCACACTAGAATGTTTTTATGTGATGAAATCACTCTAGCCGTTACCCTCATACCCTACTTTTAAATTTATTGTTGGCTTGTAGGCTTTTACCAACTGACGACATATGTAATGTATAGTGTGCCATTAACACATACCGAATGACTTTTACTCGGTCATTACTCCTTATACGTTTTAAGTGTACGGTATCACTAGTCACCAAGCGAATTCTTTCGACCTTTTGGAACTTGTCCAATGGTTTCTACTCGTTTAGACCTTGTAGACCTTCTAATATGTTAGGCTATTAGCAACCTCTCCTCTTTGGACTTGTCAGTAAATACTGATAGTTTCCTTCCTTAGAGTTCGGAATTTTAATCAATTAAAAAGACCTATCCCAACATAGTGGAATAGGTCGTAAGTTCTTTGTAAAATTTTTCTCTTGATATTCTTTATTATTTATATTAATATAAGTTTATCAAAAGGCTTTAGATTACTAACTCTTACATTGTGTTCCACCACTTTGTAGGTTTAATCCTTGATAGATGTTCCACCATCTAACTTGGACTGTAATTGAAGTCTTTTTTTTTTATTAAATATATAATAAACTTTTTTACAAAAATATACAATTATTTTTTTATATTTTTATTTTTTAAGTAATTAAAAATAAGTGTTGTAACAAATAATATTATTAATATTATAAGTATGGTGTTAAGTATAAAATTCTTATATCCAAGTAATAAAATTATATTTATACTTAATAATAGTCCGTATGTAATAAATTTATTTATTTCTTTATTTTCTTGATAATTTAAAATTAATGCTCCTATGCTAACTATAATTAAAATTATATTAAGTATCATAATTATTATTTTCCCTCTACATTCCTATATAAATAAAGTTATAGTTTTTGTTACCCACCAAGCAATATCATTATTCATTCCTACTTTTTTACAAGCTTTATAAATTACATTTTCAACAGTTCCTGTGAAATGATCTATTGCATTTAAAAAAGATTCTAATCCTACATATGCAGTTATTGCCTTTCTAACTTTAAAAGGTAGTTTTCTCCAAACTTTTCTGACTGCTTTAGATATCCAAGTTATTTTACCTCTTGTTTGAGGAGTATTATTAACTTCTTCTTTATATTCATATATAGCTTTTTGTAAATCATTTTTTTCTTTATCCGTTAATGCAAAATAATTTGCAACTTCATCTAACTCTGTTATTGTTCTATTTTGATATATTAAACTAGTATTTGTTTTTTCTGCTGCAGATACCATTCCGAAAATAGGAGTAGATATAGTTATTCCTATTAATGCTATTGCTATACTTTTACTTATTTTTTTCATATATTTCATAACTAAAAACCTCCTAAAGTAAAATTTTATAATTTAATTTTACCAGGAAAACTTTTTCAAAAAAAGGACTTTAATTTCTAAATTTTTAATGTTATTCTATTTATATTGGTCTATTAATTAATGTCTATTTTTTCATTTCTAAGCATTCCTAATATCTTGTAACCAAAAATAGTTATGATATTATAATTTATTTTTATAATAACCATTTTTAATTCTTGAAATTGTTTTAGTGCTTATATTAAGTTTATCTGAGATTTCTCTATAAGTTAATTTTTCAATCTCAATCATATATTCAACTTGCTTTACTAATTCAAAATCAACTTTTTTAGGAATAGGTTTTAAGTTTGGATTATATGAATTTAATTTATTTTGAATTTTTTTATATTCTTCATCACTCTTTCTTAATTGATCTTTAAGTTCTAAAATTTCAAATCTAAGTTTATTTATAACTTCTTTTAAGTCCAAACATTGATTTTTTAAATCATTATTTTTTTGTAATTCATTATTATAAAGTTCTTCATAGTCAACTTTATTTTTAAAAAAAGACATCTATACACTTCCTTTGTGTCAAGCTTGACATATAATAATTAGAGTTCCATTCCTTTGTTTACATTACGATGTTTTTCAGTAGATTTTTTATTATATTTTTGCTCTACGAAATCATTAAATTTATCAACTAGATTATTTTCCCTTATAAAATCAATTAAGTTTTCTAAACGTTGCTCTGTAATTTCAAGTTTATGATTTATTTGTCTGTGCTCATTAGATTTCTCAATATATTTTTGTTTAAATTCTTTTTTCTCATTTTCAAGTATTTTATTATATTCTTTTAAACGTTCTACATCTTTGTATAAATAAGAATGTATAGTATCTCTTGTAATAGATTTTAGTGCACATTCTTTAATTTTATTAAAATCATCTTTATGAACTTTTAAAAAGCCTGTTTTGGTCTTAGTGAACTACACATCACTTAATTAACCTACGGCTAATTTGAAGTGAGTGCTTCTTGGTCAATATACCTACTGGTA
>CALWOZ010000098.1 GCA_944383305.1 uncultured Clostridia bacterium
GATATGTCAAATTTTGAAGAATTATATATAGAATTATTAGAAGACAAATATAATAAAGGAGTTAGTCAAGGAGTTAGTCAAGGAATTAGTCAAGGAATTAGTCAAGGAATTGAAAAAATAATTAAACAAATGATAAAAAATAAGATGGAAGATAAAGAAATAATAAAATATACAAATATTAGTAAAAAAGAATTAAAAAGATTAAAATTAGAAGTAGAAAAAAGTAAAATTGCATAATAAGAATATGTTACATATTTTAATAACATATACTAAAAGAAAACTATTAATTAAAAAATAAAGAGGTATATTTTTACTTCTTTATTTTTTGATATAGTATATTTAATGATATATTATATTAAAAAATACAGATTGAAATGTTTTTTGGAGGTAAAACGAAATGTTTGGAAAAGAAAAAATCATAAAAACTCTAAACATAGAAGGTATGAGTTGTATGCATTGTGTAAAAAAAGTAGAAAATGCATTAAAGGAAGTAAAAGGAGTAAAATCTGTAAAAGTAGGCTTAGAAGATAAAAAAGCCGTAGTTACTCTAAAAGAAAATGTAGATTTTGAGCTTTTAAAAAAAGCAGTTGAAGATGCTGGTTATGAAGTTAAATAAAATTAATAAAAGTTTAATAATTCATAAAAATAGCTAAAAATTAACAAAAATAGAAGAAATTTACATAAAAAATGATAAATTTTATATTAAATTATTGCAAAAACTATTAATAAATAGTATAATAATAAAGGTAGCTAAATAAATATTAACAAGAATACTATTTTTTAAGAAAGAGGTAAAAAAATGGATTATTTATATATACTAAGAGAAGCGTTAGTATGGATAATAACAATATTTTGGTTATATCAAGTTTTAGTTAGCTTATGTTCTTTAGTTAAAATAAAAGATAAACCATTAAAAGTAAAAAAAGACCATAGATTTATGGCTATAATACCAGCACATAATGAAGAAGCTGTTGTTAAAAACTTGATAGATAGTTTGAAAGCACAAAATTATAATAAAGATTTATATGATATTTATGTAATAGCAGATAATTGTACAGATAATACTGCAAAAATAGCAAAAGAAGCAGGAGCAATTGTTTATGAAAGATTTAACCCTGCTAAAAAAACTAAGGGATATGCTTTAGATTGGTTTTTACAACAAAAAATAAAAGAAAATGCTCCATATGATGCTTTCTTTGTATTTGATGCGGATAATATAGTAGACCCAAATTTTATTAAAAATATGAATAAAAAATTATGCCAAGGAGAAGATGTAGTACAAGGTTATCGTGATATTAAAAACCCAACAGATAGTTGGATAACAGCAGGTTATGCATTATTCTATTGGACAATGCACAGATTTTACCATTTAGCAAGATACAATATAGGTATGTCACCATTATTAAATGGTACAGGTTTTATGGTAAGATTTGATGTTGTAAAACCACAAGGATGGGATACTGTAACATTAACAGAAGATATAGAATTTTCATTAAAAAGAATAATAAAAGGTAAAAAACTAGGTTGGGCAACAGATGCAATTGTTTATGATGAACAACCAGTAGGTTTTAAACAAAGTTGGTCTCAAAGAAGCAGATGGACTGTTGGACATATGCAATGTATAAAAGAATACACTAAAGACTTAGCAGTAGCTGCTAAAGAAAATAAGACAATGATGAATTTTGACGGTTTATTATATATTGTAGGAAGTATACCAATGTTTGTTATAACAATTGTTTTATTATTAACAAACTTCTTAATGTATGCAGGAGAAGGGATGACACAATCAGAACTGATAATAAATATTATAAGATATTTAGTACCAACATTTTTATTACCAATAGGAACAGCAGTTATAGCAATGTTTTTAGACAGAAGACCAATTAAACCAATGTTAAAAGGATTAGCTTGTTATCCATTATTTATGGGGTCTTGGCTTCTAATAAACTTTAAATGTTTATTCAAGAGAGAAACAACATGGGAAAAAATAAACCATGTAAGAGATATAAAAATTGCAGAAGCAGGTTTACAAGAAGAAAGAAATTAATGTATGAAAAATATAAGTTGGTTTTTAAAAGCCAACTTTATTTGATTTTAGGAGAGGCTTATGGGAAAAATAAAGAATAATTTAAATAAAATAATATTAGTACTTATAATAATATTACAAATTATATTATATATATTTATAGGAACAAAAAAAGAATATTTCCATATGGATGAGGCATATTCATATGGGTTAATGAATTATGATAAAATAAATATTACAGATAATGAAGATTTCTTAAATAATTGGCACAATAAAGATTATTTTATAGATTATTTATCAGTAAATAGTGATGAAATATCTGATTTTTTAAGTGTATATATAAATCAAAAAAATGATGTTCATCCACCACTTTTTTATTTATTGCTTAGAATATTTTCTTTAAGTACAATTGATAGTTTCTCAAAATGGACAGGGCTTAGTTTAAATATTTTAATAGGAATAGGAATTAGTATTTATGTATATAAAATATCAAAGAAATTATTTTCATCAGAGAAGTTAGCATTACTTGTAACTGCTATAAATGCTTTCTCAATGGCAATGATGGAAAATATGATGTATATTAGGATGTATGCACTCTTAACTTTTACGATATTATTATATACAGATATATTCTTGAAATTATATAAAAAAGAAAACATAAGAAAAAAAGACTTGGTGTTATTAGGCGTAAGTTTAATAATAGGTGGGCTTACTCAATATTATTTCTTTATATATGTAATGGGAACATTTTTAGTTTTAATATATAAAAGTATTAAAACAAAAGAATATACATATTTAAAAAAATATATAATAACAGCAATAACCTCAGCTATAATATATTTATTAGTATTTCCGTTTTCAATAAACCACGTATTTTTTGGATATAGAGGACCAGGAGCTATAACTCAAGGTATGAATATCAAAGATATATTAACTGGAATTGTTACATATATAAATATTATTGATAAAAATATATTTAATTATTTAATTATACCTTTTGTTATATTAGTAATTGTAATTGCATTTATGAAAAAGTCAATTAATAAACAAAAAGGAATAACAATAGAAAATGAAGAATTAAAAAATAAAGAAAAGGATAAAGATAATAGAATAGGGATATTTATAATAATACCTATGTTTATGTATTTATTAATAGTTAGTATTATAACACCATATAAAGAATTAAGATATATATTACCAGTGTGTCCGATAATTGTTATTACTACTTGTTATTTATCATATCTATTGCTTAAAAAATATTATACTAAAAAAGCTATTTTAGTAATATTAGGAGTATTATTTATAATAATAGAATCAACTGTATGTTTAGTAAATAACAAACTTGATTTTACATTTGAAAAACATAATCATATTGCAGATAGAATAAAAGAAAAAAATGCACCTATTTTATATATTTTTAATACTGGAAATAATAGATTTTTAGATGATATTTACTTATGTACATTATGCCCAGAGACTTATATTTTAGATGTAAATAATTTATCAGAAGAAAAATTAAGGGAAGTATTAAAAGATAAGAATCTTGAAAATGGTTTAATTATTATTTGCAATGAAGGATTTGATAAACAAGAAGTAATAGATGATTTTAAAAATATTTCTGGACAAGATATGAAACATATACAAAGAATGAACGCTTGTGATATTTTTTATTTAGATAAGTTTTTGGTAAATTAGAGGTGGAAAATTTTGAAAA
>CALWOZ010000099.1 GCA_944383305.1 uncultured Clostridia bacterium
AAAAAATCCCCATTTATAATAAGGGAGATACAAACAGATAATGGAGTTGAATTTACTAATCTTCAAAGAAAAGAACAAGGAGAAACAATGTTTGAAATAATATTAAGAAAATTAGATATAAAATATACAAAAACAAGAATAGCTACACCAAGACATAATGGAAAGGTAAAACGCCAACATAGACAAGATAGTGAGAGATTTTATAAAAATTTAAAAATGTTTAATTTAGAAGATGGACGAAAACAATTAGCTAAATATCAAGTTAAATCAAACAATTATATAAAAACTTGTTTAGGGTTTAAATCACCTAATCAAGTAGTAGAACAATATTTAGGTGTATTTTAATTATATATAAATTTACTATATTATTATAAAAAACAAAGATAAGTTAGTATTATTTTATACTTATTCTTATCTTTGTTAAAAAATCTTTTAAGTGTAACCTATGTTTGACACTTTAACAAAATTAAATTTCTAAGAAACTATATATCTATTGATATTGATATTAATATATCATATCTTCGTTTAAATTCATATATAATTTTATAATCTTTGATATTATCCCAATTAAATATTAAAATTTTTTATTTGCTACTAAAAAAATTGTATAAATAATCTTGTGTTACTTTACTTTCTTTTCCACAATAATATCTACTTTTTAATTCATTAACTATTAAATCTATATGAAACTGTTATTTACTTTTTTATATCTATCATTATCTGCTACTTTTATTATTAAACTTTAATCTTACTATATTGTTTAAATAATTATAGTATTCAAACAAGTTATTGTTGTCTATTTAAAAGATATTGTCTAAGATTTCATGTGATAATGTAGCAACCGTTCGTTCTTTTAGTAGAACTATTTTTTATTACAATTACTAAAATTTATAACTTTTAATTTATTAAAATAATTAAAACTTTCTAAAATATTCTCTTTGTAATCTATTATCTATTTTTATTAGTCTAAACTTGTACAACCATAGAATAAATGCATATATTTTGATTCAAGCTATTTATTACGTCTATTAAACTAAAATTATAGTAAAAAAAGTCAAGCTATAAACTCTATAATTGTAATTTCTCCACAACTTAAATTGTACATAATTCTGTCTTTTAAGTCTTCTATTTTAAAGTATTTTATTAAATTTTCCATTTGTTTAATAGCTTTTTATTGGGATAATCCTCTGTACATTCCTGTATAGACTATAAATTCTTTAACTTTTAGCGCTCTATAAGGATATAGCGATTGGCTTAAATAACTCCAATTTATTCATAAATTGTTCCTCTATATTTGTTATATTAAATTTAAAATTATAGATTAATATTTTTAAGTTCTATTATATCATCAAATTTATTCAAAAATTCTTTTTCTTGATTATGAGTTATAACTATACAAATAACCCCCTCTAGATTTAAGATTATATCATTTACTATTTTTGCATTTTGTGGGTCTAAGCTAGAGGTAGCTTCATCTATTAATAAAATATTAGACTTTTGTACTAAACTTCTAGCAATAGCTATTCTCTGTTTTTCTCCTCCAGATAAAATATCCCCATTATCATAAAGTATCTCATCATTTAATTTTTTTTCTAACATAACTAGATTAGTTTTTTCTATTATATTTTTATATTCTTCATCGCTTATATTTTTACCTAACTTTATATTATTTTCTAATGTATCTTCAAATATAAATACATTTTGATGAATAATAGTAATATTATTATATAAAGAATTTTTATCAATTTCTCTAAGTTCTAAATCATTATAACAAATATCTCCAGTATAATTAGAAAAATAACCCCCTATTAATTTTATTAAAGTTGATTTTCCAGTACCGCTACTACCAATTAATACATATTTTTTTCCTGTTTTAAAATGGTAATTAAAATTACTAATAACTTTTTTATCTTCATAAGCAAAAGATAAGTTTTTAATATTTATCTCAATTTTATTGTCTTTAATTTCATTTTTATGTTTAATACTTTCTTGATTTTCATTTAACATACTTAAATGTTTATCTCTAATAGATTTTGTACTATTGTATTCACTTAAATACATAAACAAATAAGATATTGGATTTATAGTATTATTTATTAATTGTATACTTGCAAATAAAAGTGTAACTGTTATTAAATTTTGGTATAATAATAATGCCCCTATAGAAATCATTGCTAATAATAAAATAAATGCTAATAATTCTATTGTTATATTTTTTATATCGTTTAATTTCTTATATTTTGTATTAGTTAATTCTCTTAGATTATTATAATCTTTATATTGGTTAATACTTCTGTCTATAATATTAAATGTTTTTATAATTTCAAATCCTTGAAACATACTTTTTAAAAAGCTTAATATCTTTTCATTTTGTATTGTCAATTGATTATTATACTTATTTAATAATTTTCCAAAAAAGTTTGGTATAAGTAAGTATATTACAATAAATATAACCATAACTAAGCCTAATTTATAACTTATTACAAATAATCCTATAATACTTATAGTTAATTGTATAGAATTATCTATAATATGTACATAGCTTTCAAAATATTGAGAACTTAACATATTAGCCTCATTTACTAATATATTTGTATAAAACGAATTGTTATTTTTAAAAAAGTTTTCAAAATCTAATTCTAAAATTTTGTTTGATAACAAATTTTTGTAATATATAGTAGATTTTAAAACATATCTTCTTTTAAAAAAACTGGCTATATTTTTTGTTATAAAAATAGTTATTAATATGAGTATTCCTATCATTATATTATTATAAAGTTTTTTATCTAACTGTATAGCAGATTGTATTATTTGCCCTAACATAATAGCAAATACTAAAGATAATAAAGCAGATAAAGTATTAAATAAAACAGCTAAACTAAATGTATATTTGTATTTAGTTAATAAATTATTTTTCATAGTTACATACCTCTTCATAGTTTATATTTTTTAATTTTAAATTTTTATTAAATGATATATTTTGATAAGTTAAAATATATCTTAATTATATTAAATAAGTAGTACTCATAATAAAAATATTTCCTATAAATTTATTATAAAAAATTTTTTCAAATTTGCATCATTGATTCTTAAAGTACTTATAGTTTTATAATCATATTCTACATATAATATGATTACACCTAAAAAAGATATTATAATAGGAGCAAAAAAGTTAGAAATCATTACTAATTGTATAATTAAAATAAAAATACACTTTTATCTTTAAAATTACTTATTAACGATAAATCAATTAAAATTACTAAAATAAAAATAACCAAAATAACACTTGATATAGTTTTATTTTTAATACTTTTATAATTTATATCTTTAACATATTTTAATTTCCCTAATAAAATTTTTAATAAAGTTTAGAGTTTATTTATTTTATATTTTTATAAAACTATAATATTATAATATGAATAAAGTATAAAAAGGAGAGAGCAACTCCCTCATTCTTATTTATTAATTTTATGGTATTTATATCTAATCAAATTCTTAATCTTTCTAAGGATTAACATTATTCCATTACATTACTAAATTAATGAAAGTCAATTTCATTATTATATATTTCTTGTATACCATTATAAAATTCATATATTTTATTGGTATATTTGTCATATAACAATGTTAATGTTCTATCATAT
>CALWOZ010000100.1 GCA_944383305.1 uncultured Clostridia bacterium
AAATTGTGGTAAATTATATTTTTTACATATAGAATACTGTATATTTTCTATATTTTCTCTTGTTACATATACATTATCTTCATTTCCATTCCAATATATTTCTATTCTGTTATACATTTTTCTCCTAACTACTTTTTTAGATTTTGTTTAATTTTAATAAAATTTAGTTTTATATCACTTTTTAAGTTGTTATATTTGTAGTTTATTTATATATAATTTAAAATAATATATAAATAAACGCTTTTTAAATCCATTAGAGTAATATTTTTATATTATACTTTTCTATATACCTTTAGAATAATTATATTCTGTTATATCTCCTATTCTATTTAATTCATAGTAATTATTTTCTATATATATAACAAGTTTATTTTCATCTAATATGTAGATTTTTTCTATTTTAGATTTATATAAATTATTACTCTCAAATTCAATACAAATTACATTAGATATATTAGAATACTTAAATATTTCTTTTTCCTTACTATTTAAATCAAATTGTTTTAATAATTTTATTTTATATGGAACATCAAGAATTTCTTCATTAATATCTATTTTATAGAAATTATTATCGTAACTTAAACTCCATAATCCATAAAATAAATGATTTGTATATTTGTTAAGCTTTATATTATTACCTTTCATAAAATAATTTTTATTGTTTTGTAATTTTTCTGCTTTATATCTAGTAAAAAATTCTCCATCAGAATCTAAAATAATATCATTATCTTTTAAATAAAAGCTTGATAAATAATAACTTTGTTTAAAATTTCTAATATCAAGGTTAATAATATCCACATATATAAAATAAGGCTCATTTTCATTTATTATATCATTTAAGTTATTAGGTATTTTTTTGTAATAAAAATCATCAATTTTACTACTTGGTATAATATCTATTTCATACTTTGGATTTTCTAAAATAATTTTATTATCTAACTTCACAAATTTTTCATTAAGCTCAATTGTTTTATTAATTAAATTATCTTTATCATAATTTAAATTAAAATCTAAATAATTTTCATATTCTCTAGCTTCTTCTTCTGTTTTAAATAAATCTAATGGACGTCCTGAGATTTCAACTATACTTGATATTTCATATTTACCATAAAATGAAACATTCCAATTTGTATATTTAATGCCTATTGAAATTATATATATACCCAATAATAAAAATATAATTAATACTATCTTTTTTATTTTAATATTTATTTTCATAATTATTCCTTTATTTTAATTAATGTATTTATTTTCAAAATATAAATCTAATGTACTTTTATATCTATTTTTTAATCCTTTATCATTTGTAATTCCTTCAATTATTTTTTCCCATTCACTTCTTGTTTTAGAATACTTTATACAATCTAAAAATATTTGAATATTACCTCGGTTATATCTATACATTACTAATGAATCAAACTAATTTTGTTTTATAATTATATTTTCTTCATTTAACCATTTATTAATTTTATTTTTATGTTCTTTTATATCATCATTAAATATTTTATCAACTTCATCAAAAGGTACTGGAATAGAACTTGGAATTATATTAGGGACAGTTAAATTTCCTTTGCTAAAAACTTTTAAATTTAAATCTTTAATATATTTATCTATTAAAGATTTTTCTGATTTATTATTTTTATATTAATTTCTATTTGATTTTTATAATTTATAGTCTATTTTTTCACAGCATTCTAGTAAATAAATATTATTAACATATATAAAATAATATAAGTAACTTCAATAATTACAAGTAACTTATTAATGCTATTTTTAAAATTTAGGTATTTTATAAGGTTTTTGTATTCTTCTTACATATCTTCTTCTCATTAATATTAATCTAAAAAATATACTATTTACTAAAGTTTTATTCATTTTTATATTTATTTAATAATTTCTCTTTCCAATTATATTTTATATTTATTTCACAAATATCACCTTGAAAATCTGGAACACCTATAATTAATCCTAATATGTTATTATCTTTTAATAATATTTCATCTGTTAAGTAATAACCTGAAGGAATATTTCCTGTTTTTTTAAGTTCTTCTATAAATGGTTTCATTATTTCATAAACCCCCTGTGATTCTTTAAAATCCTCATTTTGTATAAACTCTAAAATTTCTTTATCACTAATAATATCATTTTTTTCTATTTTATCTATATTATATATATCATTATTACTATCATATTTCATAACTAAATTTATAGTTAAACTTGATACAAAATTTCTTTCCTCTATTAATTCTATAAAATTCCAAGTATAATCTAATGACAAAAAATTATCATCTTTATACGATATTTTATAATCAAATATTG
Organism: uncultured Clostridia bacterium; assembly: GCA_944383305.1. GTDB lineage: Bacteria > Bacillota > Clostridia > Lachnospirales > CAG-274 > Tyzzerella. The sequence continues at coordinate 2,320 of CALWOZ010000100.1, forward strand.
AATCTTTTGGATAGTTTATTATCTTATTTATACCATTTGAATGCATATTTCCAAAATAATCATCATAGTATAGTCCATATACTTCTTCAAATATTAAATCTAATATATCTGATGAAATATAATCATAAAATTCTATTTTATCTTTATTAATAGAATATATAATAGGATAATTTATTTTAAATTCTATTTTATTAAATGTATCTGATATTGTTAAAGTTTCTTTTTTTATTCCATATGTATTATTAGTCATATTTTCTTTAAGTTTATTTAAATCTTCTTTATTTCCTTGAACTTGATTTAATATTTCTGTTGTTTCTTCTTTTATTTCAGTTGTTTGCTCTGTAATACTTTTATAATTAATTTTTTCACAACTTATTAAAAATATCATAATAGCAAACATAAAAAATAGTTTTAATTTTACCATTAATATATATTCTCCTCTATCACTTTTAACCAATCTAATGCGTCTTTTTCTCTGCTAGGTAATTTATATTCCTTATTTTTAGGTATTTCATATTTATAACATATTTCCTTTGTAGCCTCAATAACTCTTTCTGATGAAGAAAAATTTAAAGTTTTATTTTTCCATTCATTATAAATTTTTTTATATTGATCAATATTTTGAAACTCATATTTTATATAATTAATTTCTATTTTAATACATTGCTCTAATGATGGTTTTATATTTCCTAACTTTTTATACTCACCTATAATAACCTTTAGTCTATTAGGAGCTGTCCACTGTACACATCCAAATCCAAATTTATGTTTTTCTGAATATGATAAACATTTTTCTCCACTAAATTTACAAATAATTGCACAACTATTTTCATTTTCTTTAAAACCTGTACATTCATTTCTATATTTAGTGTCCAATTTATCAAAAATACCTATTCCTAAATCCATTATATTTTTACCTGATGCTAACTCTCTATAATTATGATGGTTATCCATATGCCTTAAATATTCTGGTTTATTACTAGGATATGTTTTATAATTTGAGCTTTCAAAATAACCAAAGTTACCTTCATTAACTACATTACCTATCAAAGCACAAATAAATTCTATTTCAAAATTATTTTTTAGGTTTTTTCTTATAAAAAAAGCTGTTTTTAATTTTTCATCATTCCAATTTAATCCCATATGTCTTAAGGATTCTAAATT
>CALWOZ010000101.1 GCA_944383305.1 uncultured Clostridia bacterium
TTAAACTCTCTTTGAAACAAAGAAGATACTTTCTTTATGTATCTTCTTTTCTCCACTCCATTACATATTCTTTTTCATTTGTTTTATCGTCTATTTGTATTTTTTGGTTCATAAAACCAAGTTTTGTGTAAAATAAAATTGCATATATATTTTTTTCGTAAACATTTAAAGTTAATTTATCATATTTATTTTTTACAAAATTAATTAGTTTTCTTCCTATTCCGCTTCTTCTATATTCATTTTTAATAAAAAGAGCTCCTATATATTCATTATTTAGAATACTTATAAAACCTTTAATATCATTATTTTCAGTATATACATAGGTTTCTGATTTTTTTAAATATTCATCTTTTACTTTGTTGTAATTAAGTAGCCAATAATCTTTATCAATAAAACTATGTGCTTCAAAATTACCTTTAGTCCATATTGCCATAACTTTTGTTGTATCTTCTTCTTTAAATTTTCGTATCATAGTTAATCTCCTTAAAATTAATCTTTTATAATTATCCCAAGTAATTTAGATAATTCTATTGCTTGTATATTATCTACTATCATACCTTTTACATCATCTAATCCTACAATTATACCATCTATATTACAAGTTCTAAAATCAATTTTATTTAACCTTGTTTTAAACAATTGGCAATTTTGTAAATCATCTTCTTTAAAACTTACTGTTTTAAATTTTGCTTCACTAATACTACTATTTTGTAAATTTGTTTTTTCTATAAAAGTATTTTTAAAATTAGTAAGATTAAGATTTATATATTTTAAATTACTTTCTTTAATAGTTACATCAAATAAACTACTTTCTGTAAAATTACAACCAACTAATTTACAATTTATAAACTTTACTCTCACAAATGATGTTTCTACAAAACTGCTATTTGAAAAATCACAATTTACAAATTCTATATTACTAAAACTAGAATTATCAAAATTAGAATCTAATATTTTACAATTTTTAAATTCACATCTTGTAATATCTAAATTTTCTAAATTTATTTCTCTTTCATTTATATTAGAAAATTTATAATCTTTTACCTCTTCTTGGTTTTTTAAAAATTCATAAAACTTATCTTTATATTCTTCCATTTCTCAATTACCATTAACTCTTTCTATATTCTAATATATCTCCTGGTGTACAATCTAATTCTTTACATATTGCATCTAATGTTGAAAATCTAATTGCTTTTCCTTTATTAGTTTTTAAAATAGATAAATTTGCAGGAGTTATACCAATTTTTTCAGAAAGTTCTTGTGAACTTATTTTCCTTTTTGCCATCATTACATCTAAATTAACTATAATTGACATATAAACTCCTCCTTTTTATATTGTTAAATCATTTTCTTCCTTATATTTAATAGCTCTTTTATAAATTTCAGATAAAACTATTAAACCAACCCCAAATATCAGAAATACTAATGTTATTATATATGTAAGTAGCATATATATAATCATCCAGTTTTCATTTTCATTGTTTAAAAATAATATCACACTATTTATTAAATACATAATCCCCATTATAATTGAGGAAATATAACTTACTTTTAATCTTTTTAAATTATTTTTATCAAATACATTATTATTTTCTAATGATTTAAATATACCTATAAATTGGCTTATAAGTACACTTGCAGGCCAACTTGATAAATATAATATTATTAATGTTTTTAGTGTATTAGTTGATTTAAAAAATGTAAAATCTTTTATAAGTATCACTCCACCAAGTATTACAACTATTAAACATACTGTAAATAATATCCATAAAAATATTTTAATTAATGTAGATAAACTCTTTTTACCTAAAACTTTCATTTTTTACTACCTTTCCTTATCTATCTAATGTTAATGTATTACTTTGTAAATTTAGTTCATTTAATATATCAATTGCTTGTTTTTTAGATATATTATACTCTTGCCAAGACATTGTAAATATTCTTAATGTGTTTCTTCGTCCTAACAAGTAATTTTCTGCTCTTTCTTTTATGTTTTCATTTTCAGCTTTTAATAATCTTGTTATTTGAGGAATAGCATCTGTTCCCAATTTTTGTAAATAATTTAAATCAAAATGTGTATCATCTTTATTTTCTAAATATCTATCAATGTTCTCCCTAGCTATAAAGTTGTTAATATTCATAAAATTTAATATTAAATACATAAAACACGTAATTACAATACTTGTTTTTACTAAATCAATCTTAGCTCCTAATAATTTTATTATTATTGGTATAGAAACTAACATTTCAGTAATTAATATAAATTGCACAAATATTCTTAAATATGTATATCCATATGTTTCAATATATAAGCTCATCCTATAAAATGCTGATATTATTATTATAATTGTAAATATCATTATTAACAAGCTCATCATTTTATTATATTTCTTTTGGTTTTTTGTTTTTTCTTGTTTATTTACATTTGCAATTATAAGTATTACAAAATTTATAAATGAAACAAACATTAGTTGGAAAAAGCCTTGTCTTGCATAACTTGCATAATCAAAGTTTAAATTATTACTTGTATGCATAAATAAATTTGATATTTGTATAAAACTAAATATTAAATACATAATATTTAATGTAGTAAGTATCATATTTATTGTTAAATTTTCAAATTTAATTTCTCTTTTTTTAATTTCTTCATCTTCTCCATTAAATAATGTATCACTTTTAACTAGGTTTATGATAAAACCACCACATAGTAAAAATGTTATTAGTATAAAACTCATTCTTGATAAAAATTTTATTATACCTTCTCCTGTTAAAAGTTCTCCTATATTAATAAACACATCATCAAATATTCCTTGGAATATTTCGTCTGCCGACATTAATAATGCTAAAACTACTAATATAATGGGTAAAGAAATTAATAATGCTTTTACTACTTTTTTTACTTTTTCTAAAGATTCATTTTCTTCCTTTTCTTTTTTTGTTTTAAAACAATCTAAAAAATCACTTATATGTACTAACATACCTAAAAATACATCTTTACATTTTCCTATAAATTTAGTTGTGGTTAATTTTTTCTTACAAGCATATACACACATTATTATTCCTAAAACTGTAATTACAACTGTATTTAAAATATTAAATAAGGTATTATTGAAAATAAAATATGTGCTACTTAGTAAAATAATTGGTATTGCTAATATTAACGCTTTCTTATTTTCTATTTTCTTGTTTTTATTTAAAATATATATTAAATATAATAAACAAGCAAACACAAATAAAAATACAGAAATTCCTGGTTTTTTGTCCCAAAACAATATTGATTGTACAATTGCTAAAATCCCACTAATTATAATAATATTTCCCATATTTTTCCTCCTTTAACTGTCAATAAGTATATTATATCTTTTATTATTTGTCAATACTTTTTTATCGTTTTTTAATAATTATTTATTGAAATAAAATAGTATATCTTTAATTTTCAAAGATATACTATTTGTTTTAGCTTATATAAA
>CALWOZ010000102.1 GCA_944383305.1 uncultured Clostridia bacterium
ATTTCACATATGTTTTTATATCCAGCCTTATAAGCCTCACTTTTTTCACTACATAACTCTGGTAACTGTACCATTATGTATTTACGGTTGCCACCGTCTTCTGCATTTAATTGCATTACTGCGTGTGCGGTTGTTGATGAACCACTAAAAAAGTCCAGGATTATGTCATTTTCTTTTACATTAGCAACTTTTATTATTCTATTTAATAATTTTGTAGGTTTAGGATTATCAAAAATAAAATGCCCAAATAAATCTGTTACTTCTTTTCTTGAAACTTGTCCGTGCCCAACCTCTTCTAATTTCCATATACTTTTAGGAACAACTCCTTGATTAACTTCTGTTAAAAATTGTTTTAGTTGAGGCTTAGAACTTCCATCTTTTCCAAAATAAATTCTATTATCTTTAATTAGTTCTTCTAATCTTTCTTTTGAAACTTGCCAGCAACTTCCTGTTGGAGGATTTACAATATTTCCACTAGGTGTTATAACTGGATAATCATACTTTTCATTATATGTTTTAGCAGAAAGCCCACCTGGTTTCCACGCACCACGAACATCATTATCTAAATTTTTATATCTATCATTCATTTCCTTTGTTCTTTCCAATAAACCCATATCCCAACATTCTAAATTTTTAGCATAAACCAAAATATGGTCGTGTGTTGAACTTATTACTTTCGAGTCATTTGCTGGTGAATACTTTTTTTCCCATATAACATTACTAATAAAATTATTCTCCCCAAAAATTTCATCACATATTTTTCTTAAATTGTGTACTTCATTATCATCTATACTAATAAAAATAACTCCATCATCTTTTAAAAGTGTATGCGCTAACATTAAACGAGGGAACATCATATTAAGCCAGTCTGTATGAAAACGTCCACTTGTTTCTGGGTTAGATTTTCCTAAACTACTTACTATCTTTTTATAATTTTCTAAACTGTCCTTATAATCATCTTTATATACAAAATCGTTTCCCGTATTGTATGGGGGGTCTATATATATCATTTTTATTTTATTGTAATACCCTTGTTGTAATATTTTTAATACTTCTAAATTATCTCCCTCTATGTATACATTATTAGTATCATTAAAATTTACGCTTTCATCTTCACAAGGAAGTAACGTTGCTCTTGTTCTCTCCCTTGCTGTTTTGTAACATTCATTTTTACCTTTCCACGTAAATTCATACTTTTCAAAATCTCTCTCATCATATATCCCTAATATACTCAATAATTGGTCAATCTTTACTTTCCCCTCAACTACACATTGTGGGAATACACTCCTTAATTTTTCTATTTCTTCTATTGTTATATCCTTTGAATATCCGTCCATTTTATCACTCCTACTTTACAAATCATATTTATTATGATATAATTAGTCCACTAATAAATTTAATAATATTTTTATTTTAAAAGTAATAGTACAAAACTTATAGGTTAAGTACTATTACTTTTTTATATTTAACGATTTTTTACTCTTAATATTAATGTTGCAATATTTATTATAAGATTTAATATTAAAAGTGTTATCATTATTTTTTCAAATGTACTCAACTTATTATATCTCCTCTTTACAAATTACTTTTTTTATTGTATAATTAATTATATAAAAGGCAATGGAATATTGCCAACAATGTTTTATACTTATTTACTTTTAAAGTAATAGCACAAAACTTGCAGGTCGGGTGCTATTACTTTTTTGTGTTTTTTATTAGTACAATAATCAAACCTATGAAATTAATCATATTATTTGATAATGTAAGTAACATCATAATTACTTCATATGTACTCATCAACACCACCTCCAATCTTTTAAGATTGAAAGCTCACCTCCTCTGCTTTATACTTGAGTATAAAACATTGTTGGCTTGTAAGTAACAACACTTACTATTCTCATTGCCCTTTTTACATTTTAAACCATTTTTTTATTATTTGCAACATTTTTTTACAAACTTTTTTAATACATTTCTATTATAAATAGTCTTTTAAAATCTAACTCAAATTTTTCTTTTTCTTTTAAATCTTGTAAATTGGTTTTATAATCATTTTCAAGTTTTATTTCATCTAAAAATAAATTTTCTTCTCGTTTTTTAAGTTCTTTTTCTTTTAATTTTATATTTTTACTAAGTCTTAATTTGTCAACTTGGTTTACACATTTATCCAATTCTGTTTTTAGTATGTTTAATTCTGTTTTTAAAGTATTAATCTTATTTTTTAGTTGCAATTTTTGTGTTTTTAAATCTTCTTTTAAATTACTTTGTTTTATTTCGTCTTTTTTATTTAATTTTTCTATAAACATTTTTTCATACTTTGTTTTATCTAAGTATTTTTCTATTTCTTCTATGTTTTCAATGTTTATATGTTCTAGTTCTGTTACTTCTCTCACATCTAAAGACATTATTTGTCTACACATTTCATCACTTAATATTGTACCTTTTTTAGTAATTCCTATAAACTCACTAAAATAATCCCTATAAAATAAAAGATGATTTATACTTACTTTATATCCTAAAATATAACAAGGCTCTATATTGCCTACAACTTTAATTTTTGCACATCCTTTTACCAAACTATCTATGAATGTTGTAAATTCAAAAAATAGTTTTTGTGTAATTTTACTTGTAAAAGTTAAATAGTTGTAATGACTTATTTCTACACTCCTATCAAACATACTATATTTTACTTCTTTTTCTCTTTGCCTTTCATAGCTACTTTTAGGTATGTATGTTTTTAATATGCTTATTGTTCTTGTTTCTTCATCATATTTAAACTCTTTTTTATCTTTTAAAATAAATTTTGCTAATTCCCATATGGCATTATTTATAAAGTCATTTTTATATTTTAAATATGCTGGATTTATTGTATATTTTTCTTCTATTTCTTTATTAAACACATAATTTACTATTGTTTCTGTATTTTCTAATAGTTTTATGTTTTCTTCTTTATTTTGTTCTAATATACTGTTGTATTCTTCTTCTATTTCTTCTCTAGTCCTTAACTTTATCTCCATATCCTCAGAAAAGTCTACTATTGTATCTGTCATTCCCATTATACCACTAAATTGTTTCAATCTTTTATTTATAAGTTCTAAAAGTCTTACATCATAAAAATTATTTTCATTAAAAAAGTTTATAACTAATACATCAAATTCTTGCCCTTGCCTATGACATCTACTTATACGTTGTTCTGTTTTTAATACATTATAAGGTAGGTCATAGTTTATTACAAAACAACAAAAATCTAAATTAAATCCCTCTGAAGCTATATCTGTTGCTATCAATATATCATATTTTCGTTTAAATTTTTCTATAATTTCATAATCTTTGCTATTATCCCCATTAAATAATAATACACTATATTTTTTACTTAAAAACTTACTAAATTTTTCATAAGCTGGTAAATGTCGGTATAGCCTGTATTTTAGGGCTTTATCGGCATTTTCCGTTTGGAAGATACATTG
>CALWOZ010000103.1 GCA_944383305.1 uncultured Clostridia bacterium
GAACTGCTTTTACTTGTTCCACTTGATGAGCTACTACTTGAACTACTTTTACTAGAACTGCTTTTACTTGTTCCACTTGATGAGCTACTACTTGAGCTACTCTTACTGGAACTACTTTTGCTCGAACTACTCTTACTTGAGCTACTTTTACTCCAACTACTTTTAGTCGAACTAATACTACTACTTCTACTTTTACTTCTACTTCTAGAACTTCTACTTTTCCCCTCTACTTCATAATAGAAATTGCCCATAAATATAAAAAATACCAAAGGTATAACTTTTAATAATTTCTTCCAATTTTTCATATATAAGTCTCCCAAATTTATTATATTATCTCTGGCTTATCATTTTAGTTTTAAGTTCTTCTAATTTTCTTATATTTTGCAATCTTTCTTCTTTATTTTTTTCATCTATTTGTCTAACTTCTTCAATACCAGTTACTATGGTGTTATAAGTTTTCTCTAAAGTTTCTATACTAATAACTGGACTAGTTGCAGATTTTTTAACATTTTTAGTATTATCAACAGTTTGTTTTACAGTTTTTTCAAATAGTTGTTTTGTAAAGTCTTCTGCTTGAGATATAGCTTGATTTTGTATTGCCTGTCTTCTTAAAGTTATGGCATTAATAACACTAACTTTAAATATAGGTAAAGTTGTTATAAAAGCAGAGTCAATTTTTATATTCAAATTAGAGTTTGTAGCTACCATCATATTTATCATAGGTATAATTTGCATAGCAACATTTTGAGAAACACTTAAATCTAATATTCGCTGAGTAAGTAAGTCTTCTGCTAAGTTTATTTGACTTTCTAAAGCCATTCTGTCTTGTTCACTTATGTCTAAATTAGTAGCTAAATTAACTTTTTCTTGTTGTATTCTCTCTAAAGCCATTTCACCTGCTACTATATAGTATTCAAGCTGAGTCATATATTCTCTTGTTGCGTTAAATTGAGCTTGTAACATTTTATTAGACGTAGCTATGTCTGAACTATACTTATTTAATAATGTACCTACACCTTCTATTTGTTTACTTAAAGAATTATATTTTTCATAAATATCTTCTTTTATACTGTTAAACTTTTCTTTTATTTTATCTAAAAAAGTTTTTTTCTCTTTTAAGTTATAATCTTTTATTTCTTGTAAATCAAAAGACTTCATAATGTTAGTTAATTTCACTAACATTTCTCCCACTTCTTCTGTTTTTACTCTTTTAATATCTTCTAATATTCTATCATTTATTTTAGATAAATTTTCACTAGGTTCGTATCCATATTTTGATATTTGACTAGGATCTGTTAAATCTATACTGTTTGATATATTTATTACTTCTGGTAGTTGTCTTATTTGTTCTTTTCTACTATCTAAAGGCTTTAATTCTTCATTATTAACTGGCTTTAATTCTTCCATAAATATCTCCTTTTATTTATTTTTAAAGTTATTAAGTAGTTTATATTTTATACTATTTATTTTTTTAGATATTCCTGTGTCTTTATATGTTAATAACATATCGTTGTCTTCATCATATTTATCTAAAGTTATAGTATTTATCATATATTCTGGCAAATAGTTTTGTATATTAAATACACCTTTTATACTCATAAATATAATATCTATACCTAATTTTGATAAAGTAACCATAAAATAAACAAGATGCTTATTTGATATATTAAAATTATCTATTATAACAACTCTAGGTACTTGACCAGAACAGTCTCTAGCGTTTAATATGTGTTTAAATTTATTATCCATAGATATTAAATTTGTTAATAATATTTTATAGTCATCTAAATTTAGATTTAAACTATCCTTTACCTCTAAAGATGTGTCTACAATATTTTTTTGTAAAACAAGAGGTAGGTCATCATTTTTATAAATATCTAAATCAAATAATTTGTCAAAATATAGTGTTATAGTATTATTATCATTCATACTATAACAGTTGTTTAAATTAAAATCTAAATCTTCTCTTTTTGTACATTTTACAATATATTCAGCTGGTTGTTTTAATAAAATATCTAAATGATTTTCATTAATAATCTCATCTATAAAATTGTGATAGTCTTCTAAATATTTGTGTCTTCCATTTATTAGTGTACAAAAACAAGGAATAATTACCTTTTCTTCATCTTTTATTAATTTAAACCCATCTCTTAAAGATGCTGGCTCTTTTATTATGTGTGTAATATCAAAACGAGAAGCATTTATATGATTGCCTACTGATTTATACTTTGCTAATTGTTCTCTGGAATAAAGTCCTTCGTTTAAATAATCATTTACAATTTTATCATTATGAACTTTACAGTCTGTAGATTTAGAATTGATTAATACTCCGCTATCTATTGCATCAAAAATAGAGCCTTCATATTCAAATCTTCCTTCATATATTGTATATCCTTCTTTACTTTTCCAATAGTCTTCATTTAACTTTTGTAAATCAAATACAATAACATTAGCTCCCATAATATTTACTAAATCTAAAAATAATAAGTCTTCTCTATAAAAATCGCCATAAGCAACTATTAAAGGTTTTGACTTAAAATTTATTTCATTTTTAATAATATATTCTTTAACAGTATTAATGATTAACTCTTTTTCATTTTGTTTTATATTTTCTTTTAATTCTAATATATTATATGCTACTTGTATTCTTTTTTGCATATCTTCATCGCCGTTTATTAAAGAATAATCTTCATCTGTCAACTCAAAAGTATTTTCTAAAATAACATATTCTTCTTGTGTTTCTACAACGTTTTTAACAAATGTATATAAATTATCTCTTATAGTATTCTCATTATCAATATTACTTCCATAAAATATTATGAATGAATTATTACCATAGTCTGTTATAGATTCTAATGTACTTTCGTATAATCTACTAAATTCCATAATATTCCTCCTAATTTATAAAACATTATATCTTAATAATTAAACATATATAACAAAAACTGTAATTAATTTATTATAATATACCCCAATAAAATTGTCAATGAATTGTCAATTTTATTATCTAATTATGTGTTGAGGTATAATACATAGATAACAAAAAATATAAAAAAAGATTTCCCTTTGTGGTATAGTAAATTTGGAAACAAAAACTACAAAGGAGAAATCATATATATGATACCACAAATAAAGTATTATCGTCAACGTTTTATTAAATATGCAATAAAAAATGGGGTTACAAAGGCTTCAATAAGATATAAAATTAGCAGGAAAACTATATATAAATGGCTAAAAAGATATGATGGTACATTAGAAAGCCTTGAAGATTTAAGTAGGCGTCCTAAAAATAGTCCTAAAAAACATACAGAAGAAGAAATT
>CALWOZ010000104.1 GCA_944383305.1 uncultured Clostridia bacterium
CATATTTCTTTAATATCACCAACATTTGTTGCTCCCATCTCACACAAAAATATTTGATGCGTTGGCTTTAATTCTTCTCTTATAGTTTTTACAACTCCCATTGTTGTATTATAGTTTTTTGGAGTTTTTAAAACATCATATTTTTCTGATAATAAACTATACAAAAAATTTTTCATACTAGTTTTTCCATAACTTCCTGTTATTCCTATAACTAGTAAATTTGGCATTTCGTTTAATATTCTTTTTGCATCGTTTATGTATCTCTTTCTTCCTAACATTTCTATAGGGTGATTTACTAAATTTGATAATATTATTAGCATATTTGCAAATACATTTATAATTATTAATTTAGTTATTATATAATTTTGTATTCTTCCAACAAATAAAATTAATAGTGATATTAACATATCTGTAAATATTAATCTTTTTACTCTACCAGTATATTTTAATGATATTTTTGAATTTCTTTTTGGAATATTATATATTATTGAAATTCCTAAAATAATTATTATAGCTATATTTAATATGGTATTATTAAGATATATTAATATTGTTGGTATTACTAAAATTAGTTGTAATAATAATTTCTTTATATTTTTTCTCATCCATTTAAAATGCTTTAAGAAAAAGTATGAATTTAGTTGTAACATATGTGTGTTAAATATTAGCAATAAAATATAATTTATAATAAGTTCTATTATAATTATTATCTTCATAAATATCCTCCAAATTTATTTTCCCATAAAATTTTTAATTATATTATTTATTTGTACTGGTCTTTCTAAAAACACATAATGAGAACACCCCTTAAAAGGTACTAACCCTGCATTTGGTATTTCTTTTTCCATGATTTTAGCATCATCAAATGGTGTTTCTGTGTCATTTTCTCCCCATAATAGTAATGTTGGAACATTTACTTTTGGTAGTCTATCTTTTAAATCTTCATTTACTAATTTTACTAATGTATTTCTCATAACAGGTGTTGCATTACGATAATCCACTGATCCCATTTTTTTCTTTAAATTTTCTAGCGCATTTGGTGCAATTTTTTTTGCAATTCCCGTATTTAATACTTTTTTACCCAATTTTACTATAGACATTTTTGCCTTTTGTTTTGCTGTTTTTTTATGAACTATTCCTGCACTTCCTATTAAAATTAACCTTCGTACTTTAAATTCTAAATTTCCTTCACTTAACATTTTTATTGCAATTCTTCCACCATTTGAATGTCCTATTAATGTTATATTATCTATTTTATTTATTTTAATAAATTCTTTTACTAATTCTATAAAATTATCTGTATTCCACGCTTCTTTTGGCTCTTCTGATTTTCCAAAACCTGGCATATCAAAATAATATACTTTTGCATATTTAGAGATATTGTCTATTAAATTTTTATATACATTATAATTTGTTCCCCAACCAGGTAAAATTAAGACGTTGTCCCCTTCACCTTGCTCTATGTAATTAATATTTAATCCTAAAATATTTATATTAATCAGCTCCTTATTATTTTTTACTATTCTATATTTTATTGTATGCTAATATCAACTCATACTTTTTCACGTTTTTTATTTTGTTTCACGTTTGTTTCACATTTTTATATTGACTTTTATATATTATGTAAATATAATGTTTATATATTTATTGGAGGTTATATATGAAAAAGAATTTTATTCGTTTAAATATAAATGATAATTATTTATCTTTTGGTAATTTTTTTAGAATTTTAAAAGAAGAAAGTAATAATTCTGCAAGCTTTTGGCAAGCAGATTTATTCTCTATAATTTTTAATACAGATTCAATTGCAGATAGTACTGTTAATAATTATTGTACAGGTTTTAGGGCTATTAATTCTACTTATAAAAATTATATTAAAAATTTAAAAAGTAAATATATACAAAATCCTAACGCCTTACTCCCTATTTTTTCGGAAATATTAAAATTAATAGATATTAATGTTCCAGCAAAAATTACAATTAATATTTTTAATACAAATGAAAAAATGCGTCATATTTGTACGCGACTATATTCTATTAGTAAAAATGACTCGGATATTACAACTAATCTTTCTAATCGTTTATACTCAAATTTAACAAATAACGATTTATATAATTTTATCGCAGAAGTCTTATTTTATACTGTTTTAGATAAAAAACAACCTATTTATATTGACGAAAATTTAAATAATATAATTGAAAAGAAAATATATGATACAAATATTTCTGTAAATGATATTGAAGATTTTATTAATATTCAATTAACTTCTGGTATTTGGTCTATTAGAGGCATTTATGAATTAGCAAGGCATGGTAATCCTTTCGCATGTTTTGAGATGGCTTCTATGGAATGTTATGGAATTATAACAGGAATTGCTAGATATGAAAAAGCTTATGATTACTATCAAGTCGCTGCAAAGGCTAATCATCCAACAGCAAATTGGGCTATTGGTTATTTATATTATGAAGGGCATATTGGTACTAAATCAAAACACGATATGTATTTAGCTTTAAAATATTTTAACAAAGCTAGAAAATTAAATTGTGCTAATGCTTACACAAGTATTGGTAATATGCTACTTTGTGGTACTATTCCCCATATTTCTAAGAACGAAGAAAAAGCAATCGAAATGTTTAAAATTGCGGCAGATATGGGACATGTATATGCATTTAATAATCTTGGCAAAATTTACGAGGCTCGAAATGACTTAAAACTTGCTTTTGATTATTATATGAAATCTGCTAATTTAGGTGATAGTTGGGCTCAAAATAGAGTTGGAGAATTTTACAGACTAGGAAAAATAGGAAATATAAATTTACAAAAAGCTTTTGATTATTACACTTTGTCTAGCGAATCACCAAAATTTACTTTGTGTAATTGGTCTAAATATAATTTAGCAAAATATTTTTATAAAGATGGTTGTTTAGAAATTGGAATTCATAAAGATTTAACCAAAGCTATTTCTTTGCTTGAAGAATCTTCTGATGAGCTTACTGAATCTTTAGAGGAATTGATTTATATTTATTATGATTTATATTTAAAAAATAATAATTCGGAAAATTATTTAAAGAAATTAAATTATTATATTAATCTGATAGAAAAACTTAATGATTATAATGATAATATTGCTAATCGTATAAATAATAAATTAAAAGATTTGAAAAACGAACATTTAAAGATAGAATTGCCTTAA
>CALWOZ010000105.1 GCA_944383305.1 uncultured Clostridia bacterium
TCCTACTAACATTCCTAGTACAAATGCATGATAAAAGTTTTCTGCTGTGTTTTCTCCTACATCCATATAACTAAACATTTCTTTTACTAGTACTCTGAATTTTCTCTCAAATTCATCTAAATTTAGTGTTACTAAATCTTTTAATATACTTTTTAAGTCATTTCCAATTACTTTATTTTTGAACCAGTCATTTATTATTTGTTGGAATAGTAGTTTTATTTCGTAATTTGGTAATTTTACTTTATAAATATGTTCTGCTAGGTTTACTACCTCTGTTACTTTTAAATATCCTGTTCCTAGCATTACCCCCCATATATTGTCTTCATTATTTTCTATTCCTACTATTATTGTTTCTAGGTTTATTGGTACTTCTATTTCTTCATCTTTTAATAATCTTTCCATTTTCTCTTTTATTGTACTAGAATTTTTTAATACTAGTTTTATTAGGTCATTTGAACTTGTGTTTACCCAATATTGCTTTAGTTGCTTGTTTTTTAAATAATTTAGTATACTCCATGGGTTATATATTCCTTCTGTATTTCCTATTCTATATCCATCATACCATTTTTTTATTTCTTTTCTATCTTCTTCTATTCCAAAGTCTTGTATTGCCTTTTCCATTTCTTCTTCTGTTATTCCAAAATCATCACTAAATTCATCATCCAAAACTGTATACACATCAAAATTATTTGCTCCACTGAATATACTTTCTTTTGCTACTCTTGATACTCCTGTTATTACTGTTTTTTCTAAATATGGATTATCTTTAAATGTTACTCCATAAAATGTTCTATAAAAACTTACTGCTTCTTCATAATATCCTTGTATATATGCATTTTGTAAAGGTACGTCATATTCATCTATTAACAATATTACTGGTTTATTATAATATTGATATAATATTTTTGATAATATTTTTAGACTATTCATAATGTCTATATCATTTGCTTCTGCTGATAACATTCTATTAAATATTTTTCTTTCTCCTTCTGACATCTCTTCTTTTTCTAATACATATCTATGTTCATAATATACTTCCATCATTATTGTTTTTAATTGCATCATCATTAAATTATAGTTCATTAAACCTGCATCTTTTAGTGTTACATAAATTACAGGATAGTATCCTAATTTTGATGTGTATTTTTCTTCTTGCTCTAATATTTTTAAACCTTGAAATAATTCTTTGCTGTCTTTTTTTGTGCAATCAAAATAATATTTTAACATACTCATGTTTAGCGTTTTTCCAAATCTTCTTGGACGTGTTACTAGTATTACTCTTGATTCATTGTCCATTATGTCTTTTATATACATGGTTTTATCTATATAATAATTATCTCTTACTCTTAACCCTTTAAAATCACTTTCTCCTATTCCTATTTTTTTCATTCTTTATTTATGGCTTAAATAATCTTTTGCCATTTCTCCTTCCTTGCTTTTTTCATTTTACTTTATTTTTATATTCATTTTAGTTATAACTCAGGTTATGTTTTTATTTTAGCATAGATGTTTTTTGTTTTCAAGTAAGTGCAAACAAAAGACGTATTGAGCCTGTAACAATATTGAATGTACTTTTATTATAATTATAATAAAAGTACATTCAATAATAATTATTATAATTAGAATTATTTTATAATAATTTTAAACTAAACTTTACTAAAACGACTAAAAGAGGGTTTGGGTTAATCCCAAAATCCCTCTTTTTACTAATTTGCTACACTAACTGGTAAATATCTTACTCCCCATGCTAATGCTTCTGAATGTGAGTTTACAAAGATATCTATTTTATTACCGTTAATTGCTCCGCCTCTATCTTCTACTGTATATATGTGACCATTTATATTTAATTTTGTTCCTAATGCAAAATTACTTGATGCTGCAACTGTTCTTCCTGCTGTGGCTTTTGTTCCTGATGCTGTTATACCATTAGATTTACCACAACATTTGCTACATGGACAATATGCTGTTATTTTATAAATTTGTCCACTTGTACTTGCTGTTGTGCTTGGTAATGATGTTCTTGATGTTGATGATCCTCTTGATGTTACCTTTTTATTAACTTGAACTATTTTGTTAACTGGTTCTTGAATAACAGTTTCTGATAATGTAATTCTTTCTATTTCTACATCATTTTGGTATTTTACTTTATATGTTACCTCTTTAATACCTTCTTTTCCTTCTTGTAATACTTTACTTGTTGTGTCTGTTGTTGTTCCTGCTGTATTTTTTGTAATTGTTTCAAATGGTATTGAAACTTGTTCTGTTATTATTTTTTCTGTGATTGGTGCATAGCTTTGTAATAATTGTTCTAGTGATGTTTGTACTCCTTCTTCTGATACTTTTGCTATTTGCACTTCATTATATGATTTATCTGTAATCTTTATAACATCCCCAGCTTCAACTTGTGATGTTAAATCTGGTATTGTCTTTTGATTTTCGTTTAATACTATATTATTTTCATCTAAGATTTCTGATACAGTTGATTTTGATGTAAATGCTGTCATTTCATATCCGTTTTGTAAAACTATTGTGATATCTTTTAAATTGTCACTTACTGCCATTACACCTATTCCTGATATCAAAACTAAGATAATGCTCACACATATAATTTTTATTATTGAAAATGAAGCTTTTTCTTCTCTTTTCATAAAAATTTCTTACCTCCTTTGGTAACACTTTTTCATTATACTATATTTTTCACATTTTGTCAAATTTTGGACAAGCCTTGAAATATGTGGCTTCTTAATATAGTATATTCTTATAAATGTTGATTTATTCCATATTTTAAATTTTTTTATGTTTTTTTATTTTTGTATGCTTAAAATGTTTGTAGCCAGGTTTATTTTAACCTTAAATAAATTATGACAAATAATTACAATTTTTTCACTTAAAATTCACAAAATCATTGTATAAATATTTTTAATATGTTATCATATTTTTGTATATAATATAATTAAAAGGAGGATTATAATTATGGTTTGGATTATTGTAGGGATTATAGTTGTCATTATATTAGCTGTAATTTCCGTAGTTTGACATTTTTTTAATAAAAATATCCTTTGAAAGTCTTGAAATCAAGGCTTAAATTTTTGTCAATTTTT
>CALWOZ010000106.1 GCA_944383305.1 uncultured Clostridia bacterium
CAATACTTTTTTGCAAAAAAATTTACAAAACAAACCGCTGTCCCCACACCCCTGCGGTTTGTTATCTTTATTCGTAATTATTTTATAATTACCAATGAATTAAAGTATATAATTATGATAAACGAATAATATCATCACATTGTGCAGCAAGACTTTCATCATGGGTAACAATTATAATTGTTCTCCCTTGTTTTTGTAATGCTTTTAAAATCTCCATAACTTTGTTACTATTGTTTCTATCTAAATTTCCAGTTGGTTCATCAGCTAAAACAATATTTCCACGTTTTAATATTATTCTTGCTAAAGCAACTCTTTGTTGTTCACCACCACTTAATGTAAAGACTGATTTCTTATTAAAATCTTTTAGTCCAACTAATTCAAGAGACTTATTAATTTTTTGAATTTTTTCATTTTTTGTAAGTTTTTCATATTCTAAAGCAAGCATAAGATTTTCTTCAACAGTATCAGTTTCTATTAAAGCATAATTTTGAAATAAATAATTAATATTATTTCTTATATATTCATCTCTCTTCTTTTCACTTGCCTTTGATAATAATTGACCATCGTATAAAACTTCTCCACTATAATCGGTATCTAATAGTCCTAATATATTTAGCAAAGTAGATTTACCACAACCACTTGGTCCAACAATTGCAATCATTTTACCATCATTTATAGTATAGGATAAATCTGTAAAGACAACTTTGTCTCCAAATTTTTTACCCACTTTTTTTATTTCAATCATTTTCTCCTCCTTTTAGGTCAATATAAACCTTGTTAAATTTATATTTTTTAATAATTATTATAGAGATTAAACTGTCGATTATTAAAAATGCTATAACAGAAACAATAAATAATATTATATTGAATATGTTCAAAAGCAATAAAATTAATAGGGATATTATAAATGCTATGACAGTATATAATAAATTCTTTTTAATGATAGGCTTAAATATATCTTGTTTATTGAAACCTAATAGGTATTTGACAATAACAGTTTGTTGTTCACTTTTTACATATAATGAGAAAACTTCCATAGCAATTATAAAGTAAACTAGTGTTACTAATATAATACCTATACAAACTGAAATCATTATTGTTTTCGCTCTTTGAATTTCATCGTTAAAATACTCTTTAAATGTTAAGAAATTACTTTTACCAATTAAATCACTTAATCCAGCTTTATTTACATCTTCCATGACATAATCAATAGTATTATCATTATCTATTTTAATTTTTAATCCCGTAGTTAATGAGTTTCCAAATACACTTATACCTCGAGAACTTTCCAAATAAGGTATTTTTATACTATCATCGACCACTCTTAATCTCGGATTTTTTACATATTTTATATCTAAATCTAATCTATAAGTATCAAATGATTGATCATCATATAAATATGCTTGAAAATTAAGTGGCATATTATATTCTGCATAATCATTTTGGCTGTCTTTTGAGTAAAAATTTTCAAATTTTGAAATTATATTTTTCTCACTTTTAGCAAACAGGAAGAATACCCCATTTATATCATCAATGTTTACTGGATTATTATTTAAGTCATATATTTTGATATTTTCTTTTTTCAAATAGTTTCTATCAACAGAAGCATATTCAAAATATGTTCCACTGGCTTCCCAGTCCTTTATTCTTTGAGCTTCTTCGTCGTCAGTAGGTTTAACATAATCGCTGAATTGAGAATAGAACATAGATAATCTTTTATCATTATATAAAATAGTATATAAATTAGATTGCTTGTCATAGTTAAATATGTCCTGTGAATCTGCATTAAAATCTTTTATTATGCCATAGTCTAATAATTTTTTGGAGTTATTATAAACCTTTAAAGAACTATTTAACGAAACAATTGAACTTGATAATAATGATATTCCAATTATCATCATAACAGTTATTACAAATTTAAGTCTTGCACTTGTTTTACTAATTTTTATAGCAATATTTTGTTTCTTAATAATACTTGCTGTATTATAACCTTTAAGTATAATACTGACACATGCTAAATTTAATATATAAGTAATTAATAATAAAATTAAAATTATAATTGTTAAAAATAAGAATTGGAAAATATTAATATTTTTTACGAATATAGCAATTAAAATCAAAATTATAACTGATGATAATATATATATCTTACTCTTATCTTTAATCATTAAGTTTGCAATTTTTGTTTTATCAAATCCTAATAATTTCATACAGCCAATTTTCTTTGAATTATAATAAGTATCATAAACTTCAAAAATAAAGTAGAAAATCATGATAACAAAAATTGCACATACTAATAAAATAATGATTTCTCCTTGTAAATTATTCGTTGATAAGCCTGATGTTATATCTTCACCAACTATTAATTTTAAATTATTACTAAAATTCACAAAATCATTATTATCTTTATAATATACTAAATATTCTCCATAATAATTTCCTTGTTCATTTAATAATGTAGAAAAAGTATAAAAATTATATTTATTATTATTTAACAAATCCCTTATTATAAAGGCTTGATTTTTATTATTATGATTATATGTAGAAATAAATGATAAATCGTTTGAGCTATCGTTTAATTTATCTACTTTAAATTTTTTATTAATCAGTTCTTTTATTTGCTCAACATTATCTTCTGTAACATATATGTTTCTTATAGAACTATCGGTGCTAGAAACATTTGATTTAGCAAGTATAACATTATTTTCTTTTGCTAATTCTAATATTCTTGTCATTGTTTCATTAGTAACAGAAACCCCATCATTATAATTAATTCTAACCGAGTTTCTATCGTATCCAGAAAATACTAAATAATCTTTTGATTGATTAAAATCTAAAAAAACAATAGAAATAACAGTCGCTACCAATATACAAAATATTGGTATTATTTTAGTCATATTTTTCATTCTCTCACCCACTTATTTTTCTTTAGTTTCATTATACTACATTACTCTTTGTTATTTTCAGAAAATTGAAATATTTACATTTAACTTTACAAACCGCAGGGGTGTGGGGACAGCGGTTTGTTTTGTAAATTTTTTTGCAAAAAAGTATTA
>CALWOZ010000107.1 GCA_944383305.1 uncultured Clostridia bacterium
AGTTCCTCCTCTTTCTAGTTTTCTATATCTAAAACCCTCCTCCATAAAGGAAGAAGATTAAAGACCGCAATTGACTTGCAAAAAAAACTAGTAAAAATTTACTAAATAAGAACAAAAAAACGACAATAAATTAAAAAAAATAAAAAAATTAGCCCAAAAAAACAAGTTATAATATGACATTATAACTTGTTTAGAATAGTGAAAATAACTTGTTTAACAGTAGGCTTTATAGATGAAGACAATTTAAAATAATTAGCAATAACTTGTTCATTACAATCATAAAACATCATCTTAGTAGCATGGCAAATATCACATTTTATAGTATTAGCCTTTTTATGATGTTTTTTAGCCAAAACGGGATAAACATCTTTACTCAAATTATCATAATACTTGTCCTTGTTAATATAAAGTTCATATAAAGCATCTACCATATATTTAGAACCATGATAAGAAAAATTATAATTCAAAATTTCTAATTCATGAGTAATTTTATTTCTAATTAAAGCCTCATCATTATTAGATAATTTAAAAGCTGCAATTTCATTTAATCTCAAAACTACATTTCTCAATTCAACAGGTTTCTTAAAAAAGCAATTTATGTATTGACTATGTTCAAATTTAGACTTAGAAATAGGCTTCGTAGCAATCATAATTATTGCATTAACATATTTATTAAGCTTTTTCTCTGTAATATAGTTCAAAATATTAAATGCCTCAAGATTAGGTAAATTTAAATCAAGGAAAATAAGGTCTGGAAGTTTGGTATTTATAATTTCTATAGCATCTTCATCATTATAAGCTATACCACAAACCTTTACTTGATTAGAATATCTTGAAATGTAATTCACAATATTTTTACACTGTTCAACATTATTTTCAACTACTAATAAATTTATCATAAAAATCACCTCTATAATATAAGATGTCAAAAAGGTGATAAAAAGTTGCATAAATTTAAAAATTTTTTATTTTTTTTTGATTTTTTTAATAAAAAATGACAAATTATGCTAAAATTCACAATGGGACGAGCAATATAACAATAGAAAAAAGGACGAAAAAAAAGACTTCATAGGAAGTCTTTTAATTTATTTCTTTAAAGAAATCATATTCATTACCTGTAGTAGTATTTCTTGATTCATATAAATATCCAGAATTCAAAGTACCGTCTGAATCATTTAAATTAACATTTATTGTAGCATGATAAGTAAAATTATCATCATCATAATTTTTAATATGAATATCAAAATTAAGCACATAGCTTATTTCATCTAAATTAACTCCTGCTTGCCCTAAAAGCTTACCATTAAAAGAAAGTGAATTTACTTGATCATCAACTGAAAAATTTTCTACAATATCTCTATTTATATATCCCAAAGATATTGGATTAGAACAATCAGCATAAAAAGTAGGAGTAGAATAATCAGCACTTTCATTTTGCTCATTTGTATGAATTATATTAAAATCAATTCGCCCGTTTTCAGGAACATCTAAAAGTTTAAATGTAGCAAATGAGTTTAAATCTTTATAATTTAAATATGGTGAACCTTTTTGGGCATTAGTAGTTATTTCTATATTATCAATGTACAATTCTTTTACAGTATTTGTAGTAGTCAAATCACTAATATAACTAGTATTATCAATAGTCAGTGCAATATCAGTATATTGGCAAATACTTAAATTTTGTAAAGATTTATTATAACTATTATCAATAGCATTACCACTACTATATAATAAAATTCTACTAATTCTAAAAACAGAATTCTGATTTTGATTAGCAATTTTTAAAGAGGTTTGAAAAAATTCATCTCGTGCATAACTTGTGTAAAATATATAAGCATAACCCAATATTGAGAGAATAAGTAGTATAATTAGTACAGCAAGTAAAAGTTTTTCGTGTTTAATTTTTATTTTTTTCATTTGCAACCTCCTTAAAATATTCTAATATTATAATCTATTATATAAATATTCCATATAATTAAATACCTTAGTATGCCAATCCTCGTCACTTGCATAACGCTCATTAACAGCTTCCAATGTAGAACCATTATAATAAGTAGAAACAGCAGTTTCATTATTATAAATTTTAGTTCCAGGTGGATTTATGTAATATTTAGTAAGTACTCTAGCAACTAAGTCAATACCTTCTTCATATGTCTCAAATTCATAAGAAGACTCATAAGGTGTAGAATCATAAGAACCATAACCAAATAGATTCTTTTTATCTTTAGCAATTTGAGAAGTTCCCCAATTACTTTCATGAATTCCCAAAGATGCTAAGAAAATTCCATTTATATTATATTTCTTTTCAACCTCATAAAATACTTCTGCATTATCTTCAAAAATATTATTAGTATCATTAGGAAGATTTTTAAATACTTTTTTATAATCTGCTAAAGTAAGTCCACTAGGCTTATTTAATTCCATTTCAATATTAACTTTATCTAAAATCTTCTTAACTCTATTTTTCTCTGGCATTGAAGGAGTAACAACTGCAGATGTCAAAACACTAGTAGGAAGATAACCTTCAACTGAATCATAAGATACTTTACACCATTCTTCACTAGGTAATTCTAATAATTTTACATCGATATATTTTTCAATTTTAGCAACTTCTTCAGAATCATCCTTAGTTTCTTTTCTTAAGACTGAATCAGAAGTTAAATATAATGTATCATTTAAATGTGCCTTAATTTTAGCTAAAAATTCAGAAGTACCAACAGTTACTATTTGAGGTAAATAATCTTTTGTTTTAGTCTCATTAAGAATATTTTCTTCCACAAATTCTCCATTTTCATATGTCTTAACAACTGTAACATTTTTCTTTCCAACTTCACCATTTTGAATCGTAGTTTGCTCATCTTTAGGTAAATAAGAACAATCCTGGTAAACAGTTTCAAAAGGGATATCCCTTTCTTCTGTAACTTGTTCCTTAACAGTTTCTAAAGCCGAATTAGAAGTAATAATATTATGAGCATTTAAACGATGACGGTTAATCTCAATGTCAACATCTTCTTCACCAGCATATGAAGCTACATCTGAAGAAGCTAATGAATC
>CALWOZ010000108.1 GCA_944383305.1 uncultured Clostridia bacterium
TGTCTGATTCGTTGGACGAACGGGTTAAATCTGACTTGACAAAATTTCATGTCTTTAACGAAAAAGGCTACCTTTGCCTTAGCTTAGTTTGTTCTCTTTAATCAGTGCTTTACTGGTACAACCAAAGAGCCCCAATCCACCAGATTGAGGCTCTTTGGTATCTTTGTAATCTAAAGTATTATCCATCAATATTCCACTTAAGCAACACCTTAAATAAATCTCCATCTATTGATATTTTAAAACTTCCACCTTGCAATTCTGTTAAGCTCTCTGCAATTGATAACCCAAGTCCACTTCCTTCTGTATATCTTGATTTATCTCCCCTTACAAATCTTTGCATTAACTCATCTGCTGATATATTTAATTTTGTTGCTGAAATATTTTTTATTTCTAATTCTATTTTTTTAGAATCTTTTTGTAATCTAATATATACTCTAGTATTTTCCATTGCATATTTTGTAATATTACTAAATAAATTTTCTACTATTCTGTACATATATCTATTATCTGCCTGAATTATAATTTCTTCTTTTGGTACATCTAAATCAATTTTTAAATTTCTTTTTTGAAATTTATCTTCAAATTCTCCTATTGCTTGATTTAATAATTCTTTTATGTTTATATTTTCAATATTAAGCTTTAAATTTCCTGATGATACTTTAGAAGCTTCTACTAAGTCTTCTATTAGTTTTTTCAATCTTTGTGACTTTTTATCCAAGATTGCTATATATTGTTCAATTTTTGCATTATTTATATCTTCTTTTTTTAATAAGTCTACATAGTTTATTATTGAAGTTAGAGGTGTTTTTATATCATGAGATACATTTGTTATTAGTTCTGTTTTTAATCTTTCTGATTTTAGACTTTGTTCAATTGCATTTGTAAATCCTCCTGCTATATCATTGATATATTTTGCCATCCTTTTTAAAACTCCAACTAATTGTTCTTCATCTAAATGTACATCTGGATTTCCATCATATATATCTTTTAGGGCTTGTTGAATAGCATTTAGTTTTTTGCCATATTGTATTAACATATATAATACCCAAAACCAAAATCCTATTAAGCACAAGAAACCTAAAAAGCTTCCTAATGTTGAAATTAAAAATATTGATATTAGTAAAAATAATATATATAATATCACTATTTTTTTAGTTATACTACTCTTATCTGTCATTTTTTTGAATACATATTTTATGCTTTTTTTAATCCTTTGGTATATCCTATATATCAAAAATGTATGCCAAAATTCTTTTGCTTTTATCCTTTTTATTGTGCTTACAAACAAGACTGCTACACATGTATAACTACCAAGATATCCCAGTAAGAATATTGAACCTAATATTTTTTGTGGTACTTTTGATTCTGTACTTGCTATAACCAAGCTAATTAGCATTCCTACAACAAATATTACTATTGTAAATAAAATTTCATAAGAAAGTCTATCTATCCTATTTAATTCTATTTTATCTTTTCCTTTTTCATGTCCTATTGCTAAACATAAATATACTATCATTATTATTAAACCTATTGATGTTATTGGTATTAAATATGTTGGTGCATTTGGTGCTTTTTGAAACATATTGTATATATTTCTTTGAAGAGCAAAATAATTAGAATAGTTAAAGGCATTTTTATCTAAATAAGTATACACTTTAAACCTTTGCAAATTATCCATAGAAAAATATGAATATGATACTGCTAAATATTTTGCATTATCTTGATTTATTGTTTCTATATTTGTTGTTATAGCTTCATTTTCATATTTCCAATAAATTTTTTTATTTGTTATTTCTTCTATTTCTTTTTGATAATCTTTAGATTTTATATTTGTATATAATTCTCCAGTTTGATCATCTATAATTATATAATTTATATAACCATAAATCATTGAGTTATAATAAGAATCTGGTGCTTTATAATATACATTTTTGTCATAATTATCTACTTCAATTTGACTATATCTATAATAGCTATCTTTATTATTTTTTATACTATTTATATAACTTATATAATTTTCTACATATTGAACTTCTGTGACTATTGAATCAAAATACTGCTCTCCAAAACTTTCTGTTTCTATAAAACTTTGTATTGTTCCATCATTATTTGTATTACCATATTGTGCTGTTACAACAGCTCCTGCAATACTTATAACTAGTATAAAGAAAAAAATTGGAATTAACAAATAACATAATACTTTTAATGCTATAGATTCTTTTAAATTTTTCATTTATTACATCCTTTCTATTATGATATATCTTCTATTTTATAACCAATCCCCCAAATTACTTTTAAATATTTAGGCTCTTTAGGATTTATTTCTATTTTTTCTCTTATGTGTCTTATATGTACTGCTATTATATTTTCTGCTCCATAACTTTCTTCATTCCATACATTTTCATATATTTGAGATATTGAAAATACTTTTCCTTTATTTTGTAATAAAAATTTTAATATATTATACTCTGTTGCTGTTAGTTTTATATCTTTTCCGTCAACTGTTACTTTTTTTGTATCATCATCTATTTCTAAGTCTCCTGTTTTTAAAACTTTTTTGTTTTCTTTTTTTGACATATTTCCAAACTCTACATATCTTCTTACATTTGATTTTACTCTTGCTATAAGTTCTAATGGATTAAATGGTTTTGTTATATAATCATCTGCTCCTGTATCAAGTCCAGATATTTTATCATAATCTTCTGATTTTGCTGATAATAATATTACTGGAATTGTTTTGTTTCTTCTTATTTCTTGTAATGTTTCCATTCCATCTTTTTCTGGCATCATTATGTCTAATATTATTAGATGTATTTCATTTTCTTCTAGCTTTTTTAATGCTTCATTTCCATTGTATGCTTTTATTATGTTGTATCCTTCTCTTTTTAAGTATATTTCTATAGCGTTTACTATTTCTTTGTCATCGTCTACTACTAGTATGTTATACATTTTTTATCACCTCTTATTTATTTTCATTATTATATTAGCATGGTTTTATTAAATTTGTATATAGGTTTTATTAAATTTTTATTAAAATTGCAAAAAAAC
>CALWOZ010000109.1 GCA_944383305.1 uncultured Clostridia bacterium
GTTTGTTACTTAAAATTTAATTTTCTACCTTAGGTAGTCTTTTTTGTGATGTCTGTATAAATTGGTGCAGTTCATAAGTTAATGGTCTTTTAATTATTATTACATTTTTATTTCAATTGAAAATATAGTTGGTATTATGTCAAATTTTTTGTTATAATATAAAAAGGACAAGAAAAATAATGGAGGCTACATATGTTTAAAACAAAAAATCTTTTTTTCATATTTTTTACAATAAGTTTAATTTTTATGATTAATATTTGTGCTTTTGCAGCACCTTATGTAAATTTTAAAATCACCTATGATGGTAAAACTTATACATATAACAAAGAAAGGGTATACTTATATGTCAACTCTAAACAAGTAGAAAATTTACCATTAGAACCTATTATATTAAATGATTATACACTTGTACCAGCTAGGGAATCTTTTGAAAAAATAGGAGCAAGTGTTACGTGGATTAAAGATACAGAACAAGTACAAATAGTGTATAAAGATATGGTTGTACTTATGAAAATAAATGATAATAAAGCAACAGTTAATGGACAATTATTTAATATGAGTATACCACCTAAACTTATAAACTCTAAAACAATGATACCTGTTAGATTTGTAAGTGAAGCTATGGGACTTACTGTAAATTGGGATAATAACACAAGAATAATAAATATTAGTGAACCTATTGTACAAGACACTACTACTGAAACTACCACTATTACAGAAACTACAACTCAAGCACAAAAAGCTGACATAGAAATCCAAAAGATAGAAATGCCAGATTCTGATGAAAGAACATTTTCTATATATGCAAACAAAAAAATAGAAAAATTTGAACAAGTAATATTAGAAGACGGGTCTGTGGCAATAGACATATATAACTCTTATAATAGTATAAAAGAGACAAATATGGAAAGTATTACAGAATTTATATCTAATGTTACTATTGAAAATAAAGAAAATAATATAACAAGATTTATATTTAAAACAAAAAGCTCTGTTTTAAATAATAACTTTTTATCTGAAGATGGTAAAATATTATATGTAAACTTTGGTGGAAATCCTATTAAAAAAATAGAGGCTTATAACGATGGAACAAACGATATTTTAAAATTATATGGAGAGTTTGCACCAGATGTGAATATTTCTAAAAATTCTACTAATGATATAATCAATATAGAAATAAAAAATTCTACTATTGTAAACTTAACAGAAAGTATTAAAGAAATGAAATATATTAATACTCTAGATTATAGTAAAAGCACAGATATTGTAGTTAATATTGAGGCTAGTATTAAAGAAGATGTTAATTATTCTAATAAAAAGGAAGATAACATTACTGTTATAACAATAGGCAAAAATATAACTGACACTAATAACAGTAATAACAACAATAACAATAATAATAGTGATAACAATAATATCACATCTAGTAGACAGTTTAAAATAGAGAAAAAAGACAATGTATCAATTAATATAAATAATATTAAACATACAGATAATTATTTAGATAAAGAGTATATATTAACTTTTGATAAAGATATAACTTCTCTAATAGATATGGGAGAGCATAAGGTGAATAATGACCTTGTAGATACCATTCTAGTAGAAAATGTTAGTGGAGTTACCCAAATGGTTATTAATTGTAAAAAAATAACTGCTATTAATGTAACAGAAGATAATAACTATATTTATATTAATATGCTTTTACCTAAAGAAAAATATAAAAATATAGTAGTAATAGACCCAGGACACGGAGGCTCTGCTCCTGGTACGTCTGGTAATGGACTTGTTGAAAAAGATATAAATTTAGACATTGCACTTAGATTAGACAAGTTATTTCAAGCAAATTCAGAGGTTAAAGCATACTTTACAAGATTAGAAGATGTAAATCCAAGCTTTGATGATAGAACTAATATGTCAAATGAAGTGGGAGATATGTTTATATCTATACATCAAAATGCATCAGGTGATGGCGGAGGTGGTCCTAATGGTACAGAGGTATTTTACTTAAATCCTAATACAAGTGATAGAGGGTTAACTAGTAAAGCAATGGCTGAAATTTTACAAAAAACATTATTAGACCAACTTAACACACTAGATAGAAAAATAAAAACTTCTAATTTAATTGTTCTTAGAAATAATAAAATGCCAGCAGTATTATGTGAAATAGGATTTTTAAGTAATCCAACAGAGGCAGCAAGATTAGGTACACCAGAATTTAGACAACAAGTAGCTCAAGCTATTTATGATGGTACTATGGAAATATTAGAACAGTATCCTAGTGTAAGATAAAAATAAATAAAAAATAAGATATGAAATTTTCATATCTTATTTTTTATTGTTTATTTACCATTTTTAGTGGAATTTAAAATATTAAATAATAAAATATATTTCCATATATCATTATATCAAATATTTTAGGTTAAATATTATATAAAACAAGGATATTTTTTATTAGTATATTTTAATAACAAACAAATTTTCGCAACAACTATTGACAAACAATATTTTTAAATAAAAATTATAAATTTACTTTTGTTTAAATTTTTGTTTAAGAATAATTATATAAGAATTTTAAATAAAAATGTTAAAGTGTTAAACATAGGTTACACTTAAAAGATTTTTTAACAAAGATAAGAATGAGTATAAAATAATACTATCTTATCTTTGTTTTTTTATGATAATATAGTAAATTTATATATAATTAAAATACACCTAAATACTGTTCTACTACTTGATTAGGTGATTTAAACCCTAAACAAGTTTTTATATAATTGTTTGATTTAACTTGATATTTAGCTAATTGTTTTCTTCCATCTTCTAAATTAAACATTTTTAAGTACTTATAAAATCTCTCACTATCTTGTCTATGTTGGCGTTCTACCTTTCCATTATGTCTTGGTGTAGCTATTCTTGTTCT
>CALWOZ010000110.1 GCA_944383305.1 uncultured Clostridia bacterium
TGTAAAAAACTGGTATAATAATGTTGTAGATATTTTTTAAGGAGTGATTTTATGCCGGAGTTTGATAGAAAAGAATTTGGCAGGAGATTACAAGCATTTAGAAAACAAATTGGAAGAAGCCAAGAAAATCTAGGAAGAGTTATTAAAAAAAGTGCAACAACTATTGGTAGATTTGAAAAAGGTACTCTTCTACCTAATGCAGAAGAAATATATTTACTATGTAATGAATTAGGCATTGAAGAATATCAATTATTCAACAGTTTTGATAAAGTTATTAGTAAAAAAGAAAGTATCAATCCTTTTAATACTAATACCTTATATGTCTATTATATTGGTTATTACCCTACATTAAATAAATATGATAAATGTAAGTTTGTAATAAATCTTATAGAAAAATCTGATTATTGTAAAATCGAACTAGCTGATTGCAGAACTAAAAAAATTTATTTAGAGGGTTATTTGCAATCCGATAATTTCATGGCATTTTTCAGATTTAACAATTATAAACCAACAAGTATACGTTTAGAATGTTCTCAAATAAATTTAAACATTTCTAATGGTATTGATAACTTAATGAAAGGCGCTTTTTATTGTACAGATACTAAATATAATACTAGTGCTAGAAAATGTTTAGTTTCAAAGAATAATTTAGATTTTACAGATGAAATGCTAGCATATTTAAAAATTCAAGATAAAGAATTTAGCAAAATGGAAAATATAAATATTTGGTATATTGAAATGGAAAATAAAGAAGATTTTGAATACTAATACCATTTATCGTAATTTTATACATATATTTTTTTAAAGTAAGAAAAATAAACCGTTTTAAAGATTATTATATATCTTTTAAAACGGTTTATTTCGTTTTATATCAATTAATCTCAATTTGTCTAGTTTTATCACGTTTTTATATCAATTGTTCTATTTTATAGTCTATTATTATTTCAGTTCGAACTAAAAGACTTTCGAAAGTCTAATATATTTAAGGAGTTTCACTATGAAAGATAAAAGAAAATCAAATAAATATATCCTTTTTCCCAATGAGTACATTCAAAAGATAATTTCAGAAAACTATTATAAAAAATCAATTCAAGATATAGATAATTCAGACGTTAATATAAATCATTTAGAAAATATATTTTCTAACGAATTGTATTATCTAGCAATGAAAATTGTGCCTTTGATAGAACGAAAGGTATTATATCTTACATATGTTGAAAACTGTAAATTAATTGACATTTGTAGAAGATTAAAAATGCAAAAGAAAAAAGTTATCTCTTTAAGAGAAAAAGGAATAAGACATTTTAAGTATAACTTACAAACATTGTACAAAGCTAATAACTTAAAAAAATAATGAAAGGAGCTAAAATTATGGACGAAGAAATTGATTTTTCTGTTTCTAATGAAGTATCAAAAAAACCAGTTGGTCATATCTATGATTTATTCTATAAGGTAACCACTAAATATTACTGTGAGGCTAAATTATTAGCAGATTTTCAAGAGATGTTAGATTGTATGGGATATAACGCTGCTAGACCAAAAGTATATCCAAGAAAAAACAACAAAAGACATGGGCTTTCATATGAAATTATTAGAGCTTATTATAATGAATTTGGCTTAAAATATACAAAAGAAGATTATAAACGTTCTCTATCACATAAGGGAAAACAGCATATTGATGAAGAAGAAAGATAATGAGGTGTTTAGTTTTGAAAAAGAAAAACATTATTCCAAAAGCTGAAAATACAAATTCAATTAGAGTTTTATACAAAAAAGTGGGACAAACTCCAAAAGTCAAAATTATTAATAACATCTATAAATTAAAAAAAGCAATTATACAAAAAAAACTTGATATTGTTCCATACGAGAAACTATTTATTATTTGTCATAGTAATAAGTCTAAACTTCCTATGCGCCCAAATATTTTTCTTCCACTTCGTCGAATTATAGGAGATTTAGTCGTAGTTAACATTGATAAAAAATCTCGTGAATTTCAAAGTATTTCACAAGAAGATATTATATGGTTTTCAAAAGATTTAACTAGTAAATCAGCTAAAATTGTAAAAATAAATTCTCAACAAAGAAAATCAAATTTTCCATTTATATATGAAAGAGGTGTCGGAAATAACAAATATAATGACTCCCCTCCTTTTGATAAATTACTAATGAGCATGCTAATTAATATTCAATTAGCTTTAGCAACAGTTTTAAAAAATAATGGAGATGATAATAATGACAAAAAAGGAACTACAAAAAAGAATACTTGGACTTAATAAATATATGCTTTCTGATACTGACAAACAATTAATATTACTAAATATTTCTAACGTTTATACATATAACAAAGCTATAGCTTTAATTGATAAAGATATAAAAGATAAAGACTGGTATTCTATAGACTCAAAAAATTGCTTTAAAACTTGGAATGAAGTAGGCATCTTTTTAGATGGACTATGTTTAGGAAAAAATACAAAATTTAATAATAATGAATGTGAAAGATAAAATGGAGGTGTATAAAAACTGAATATTAATGAAGAAAATATTAGCACAAATAATACTAAAGATTCTTTAAAAGAACAAATAGTAATAAATTATTTAAGTAAAATTAAGAACCCATTTATTACACTTTCAGTATCAGATGTTTCAAAAGATTTAAACATTGGAATAAATCAAGCTTATGACTTATTTAAACAAAAAGACTTCCCTTCTCTTCAAATTGGTAAAAGGAAAACTGTTACTTTAGCTTCATACTTATTATGGAAAATGAATAAAAAAGAAAG
>CALWOZ010000111.1 GCA_944383305.1 uncultured Clostridia bacterium
GGTTTCTACTTTTCTATAAGAGTTTTTATCTACCACCAGCATAGCTGGTGGTTTATATCAAGCCTGTTTGGCGACAATAAAAAAGACTTATTAAATCAAATACATTTATTTAATAAGTCTTTTTATACTTTATTTTTATAATGTAATTTTCTTATTCGTCTTTAATAACTGCCGTTGAATTAGCCCCATTTACTGTAATCCAGCCGTGTTTATCACGAGCCTCAGCTTCTTTAAGTTTAATTAAATTTTCTGTAATAGACTGGGATAATATTCTATTGGCATCTGCTTCTGCTTGCGCTTTAATTCTTATTTCTTCAGCTTCAGCTTGTGCCTGTGCTATTTTCTTTTCGTTTTCAATTTTGGCTTTTTCTAAGTCTAATTTAGACGTTTCTACTTCTTGTTGCTTATTTATTTTATTTTGAATAGCATTTGTTGTTTCTTCATCTAATCTAATTTGTGTAAATGAAACACCTTCTATAATAATTCCATATTCTGCAAATTTAGGTGCAACATATTCTTGTACTGCATTATTTAATTCTGTTCTTTTTTCTCCATATATCTCTGTTAATGCAAATTTAGAACTAACTTCACCACTCCACGACTTCATTTTTGCTCTAATAAATGTTTCTTCTATGTATTCAGGACTTTTACCTCTAAATTCTGTATATGTTTTAGTTAAATTGTCTACATCAAATTTATAAGAAAATTCTAAATCTACACTAACTGATTTACCATCTGATGTAGGTATATTAAATGAACTATCTGACATTCCACTTTCATCTCTATTAGAGCTTAAATATACTTGTTGTCTTGATATAGGATATTTTGTAACCTTTATAATAGGACTTTTAAATCTTAATCCTTGTTCAAGAACTTCTTCTTTTATGCCTCCATTTAAGCTATACTGTATTCCTACATATCCTGCATTTATAATAGTTACACAAAAATTAAATATTATTGTCAGAACTACTCCTAAAATTATTATTCCTATTAATATCTTTAAAATAAGTTTATTTTTCATAATTTTCCTCCTTTATATAAAATATTTAATTTTAAATTTAACTTTTTTATAATTAAATTATTTACTTAAATTATTAATACTTCTTAATTATACAAAAATTTATAAAATATCTAATAAATTTTTATAAACTAAATACTGTATATTT
The DNA here is from genome assembly GCA_944383305.1 of uncultured Clostridia bacterium. Classification (GTDB taxonomy): domain Bacteria; phylum Bacillota; class Clostridia; order Lachnospirales; family CAG-274; genus Tyzzerella. The sequence goes on from CALWOZ010000111.1 coordinate 1,167, forward strand.
ATGTATTATATAATAGTTTTATAACTATCTATTACAGTTTAATACATTTTAATATTATTCTATTTTGTGTATTTAATTTTATTTTTATAATATTATTATCTTATTTATTAACAATTCTATATATTTTGCATTTTAATTATATCTTAACCGTATGTTATCTTCAATAATTACATTCTTAAATATAACTTCCTCTATAATATAATGCATCTATAAAAAACAAAATGAAAACCCCCATATATGTTATCACAAATAAAGTATTATTGTCAATATTTTATTAAATATTCTGTTAAATAACAAAATTATCAATAAAATATAAAACAATCATAAAAACTATATAAATAATTAAAAAGATATGAAATATTTAAAACTTTAAAGATTTAAAAAATTTTATAAGAAAATTAATAAAATCTATTACATCATACCTAAATGTAAGGAGTATAAGTATAAATAATGAACTTATTTTTATAAAAATAATAAACTAGAAATTTTAAACCCATAAAAACCTTAAAAATATTTTACAAAACCTATATAACTTTCACAAATTTTTAGACATTTTTATAGCATAAAAACATCATCGTTTAAATTAAAACGACGATGTTTATTTTTGAGTAATTTATATATTTAGTAAATTTAAGTTATAAAAATTCCTCTTTCTTTTCAATAATTGCCAATGCTGATGTACAAGCAGGGCAATCACAATATTTTGCACCAGCTTCTTTAATTTCTTTGGCATGATCAACTATATTTTTTGCAATTTCTTCACCAAATACTTGTATACCACCTTCTGAACTTGCAAAAGTAATTAATTCATCTATTGTCACTATATCCTTTTCTAATTCTGTAATAAGTTTTTGAGTTTGTTCTTTTTCATTATCTGTTCCAACTGAATCTATCCAGTTTTGAGCGACTAATTTTGCCTCTGCGCAACAAGATGGTGCACTCATTAATTCACCTAATTTTTGAATAATAAAATCTTTTAAATTTTGTTCCATAATTCATTCATCCTTTCATCTATATATTCAGGAAGATTTAATCACACTTTTTTCAAGTTTTTGAAAATTCTGTTAAGGATACTTCACATTGTATGATTTCTTCTTCTGTAAATCCATTATAAAAAATCTACGTCATTTGCATAGAAACTTCTAAATAATCTTGTTTTAGATTTTTAGCTTTGTTAATTAATGAAATTTTATCTAGAACACGATAAACCAATCTAGATATTTCCATAAGGTTAATCATACTTGCAAGTTTTATAACTGCAAGTCCTGTTCTATCATATACTTCTCTAAATAAAATATTATCTTCTTTGTTAAAGTATCAAACATAGGTTACACTTAAAAGATTTTTTAACAAAGATAAGAATAAGTATAAAATAATACTATCTTATCTTTGCTTTTTATAATAATATAGTAAATTTATATATAATTAAAATACACCTAAATATTGTTCTACTATTTGATTAGGTGATTTAAACCCTAAACAAGTTTTTATATAATTGTTTGATTTAACTTGATATTTACCTAATTGTTTTCTTCCATCTTCTAAATTAAACATTTTTAAGTACTTATAAAATCTCTCACTATCTTG
>CALWOZ010000112.1 GCA_944383305.1 uncultured Clostridia bacterium
TTTTTCTAATTTTTTCTTTTTGTTTAATTTAATAATTAGCTGACATATGTTAATGTCAATATGTAAATTACAATTATGTTCATTCTTTTATCTTCAAATTTTAATATTATAAGGAAGGCAGTACTATTTCGTACTGCCTTATACTAGGTATAGTTTGCTTTTTAAGTAAAATAAAATAGGGGATTTATATTTTATTTATATATGTACTCATCAATTTAAATAATAACTTTATCACCTCCTAAAACTGGCATAAGAGTTAACATTAATTTTTTTATTTATTCACTATGGGGGAATAGTTGAAAAACGTTCTTATGTATACTAATAAGACTTTAGTTTTTTACAAAAGAGTTTTGTCTTTAGGATTTCTTAGATGCAAAATAATCAATTTAAAAGAATAGAGACTCTTTAAAATTTTAATACCGATATTAATTCTTTTGAATAAATTCTAAGAATATAAGCTTGTACAAGTTTTTAAGTTAATTGTTTTATAAAACTAGAATTATAATAGCACGCAAATGGCTATTTAGCAAGCTTTTTCGTAGGTATTATTTCTACATTATTGTGCATTTTTTCTGTTATTATTTTAAAATTATGTCAAGTTTTTTGTGTTTAATTTACATTTTACTATTTTGTCTGTTTTTTCTGTAAATACTATTTCTATTAAGTATTGATATTTACACATTTCTAGAGTATAATATTAGGAGTAATGGAGGGTGAAGTCATGGAGCGCATTGCAATAATTTCAGATGTACATGGTAACATAACAGCATTAAATACTGTCCTAGATGATATTGCCGTAAGAGGAATTTCTAGGATTTTTTGTCTTGGAGATAGTGTAACAAAATGTGCCAATCCAGACCTTGTTATTGATGCACTTAGAGAAAATTGTGAAGTTATGATAAAAGGTAATTGTGACGAAATTATTTGCCAACCTTCAGAAAATGCCAAGAGATTTTGGTCTAGAAGAAAGATTGGTGAAGAAAGAGCAAATTATATATACAATTTACCTGTAAGTTATGACTTTTATATGAGTGGAAGATTAATAAGATTATTTCATGCTTCTCCTCAAAGTCTTGTTCACATATTTAATCCTATGTATTCAAATTCAGAAAATTCACATGCAGATATGGAACTAAAAGACCCTATGGATTTATTTGCAAATACTGAATTTATTGGAAAGACAAAAGATTCTCCAGTACCAGATGTAGTAGGTTATGGTCATATTCATACTCCAAACATTTTTAGATTTAAAAACAAACTTGTATTTAATACTGGAAGTGTTGGAATGCCTGTAGAAATGGAAAACACTAAAGAAATAGATAATACAAGCCAGTTTTCTACTTTAGCATCATATATTATATTAGAAGGTGAATATGGATCTAAAAATCTATCATCATTTTCTGTAAGTCTTGTTAGGCTTCCTTATGATATTCAAAAAGAGATTGATTATTTAAATAAATCTGATATGCCTGGCAAGGAAAATTTAATTTGCAGTTTAAAGACTGCATGTTCTTAAAACAAATGAGGTGTATTTATGGAAGACGATCTGAAGCAGGTTTTAATTAAATATAATCAGGAGCATTTATTACGTTTTTACGACGAGCTGGAATCAAGCGAAAAAAGAGCTTTAACAACACAAATTAAACATTTAGACTTTAATAAAATTTCTTCGCTTTATGAACATTCTATGCTAGATGATTCGATAGATTCTAGTAGAATATCTCCTATTCCTTATATAGACAAATCTTGCTTATCTAAAGATGAATTAAATTATTATACAAGTATTGGTAATGAAATTATAAAAAATAATAAACTTGCTGTTATAACCCTTGCAGGAGGGCAAGGAACAAGGCTTGGTTATAAAGGACCTAAAGGTTCTTATGAGATTGATGTGCCACCTAAAAAGTCTTTGTTTGAATTTGTTTGTGATTATTTAAAACAAGTGCGAGATGATTTTGGAGTAGAACTTAATTGGTACATAATGACTAGTCCTTCTAATGACACAGAAACTAGAGTTTATTTTGAAAATAAAGATTTCTTTGGATTCTCTAAAAATAAAATTAAATTTTTTATTCAGTCTACTTTGCCAATTATAGATACTAGCGGAAAAATTATTTTAGACAAAACTTATCAAATTAAGGAAGGTTCTAATGGAAATGGCGATGTTTTTAGAGCTTTTGCAGATGCTGGTTACATTGAGTATTTAAAGAGAGATAATATTGACTTTGTTTTTATTGGTGGAATAGATAATATTTTATTAAATCCTGTAGACCCTTTATTTTTGGGATTAACAGCAGATAAAAAATATGAAATTGCAAGTAAGAGTTTAGAGAAAACTGATTTAACAACATATGAATGGGTATTTGCAAATGTAGATAATAAGCCTTCGATTGTTGACCCTAAAAACTTAGAAGATATTTATGAAAAGACTTCTTGTGGTAAATATTTGTACAATCAAAAAAATATGCTTGCTCATTTATTTAGTACAAAAGCTTTTGAAAAACTTGTACCTGTTCATTTGCCTTATCATAGAGCTTTTAAGAAAAATGATTTTATTAATGAAGAAGGAATGAAAGAAGTTGCAAGTAAACCTAATTCATTTAAATTTGAAAAATTTATTTTTGATTCTTTTAAATTCTTTGATAAGATTTTATTATTACAAGTAAAGCCAGAAGATGAGTTTGCACCAATAAAATCTTTTACAGGAAAAGCAACTCCTGAGACCGCTTTAAAATTATATTT
>CALWOZ010000113.1 GCA_944383305.1 uncultured Clostridia bacterium
CATTCATTATAATATTTTTTTATAACTAGTTCTGCGTTTGGTGACACCTTAGTTTCTGTTTCACTTACTTTTATTTCGTCTGTATCATTTTCGATTTCGTTGTTCTCATAAACACATTCATCTGTCACTTTTTCTTCTTCTTTTGCCAATTTATCATATTTTATATTTTGATATACTACAGCTGTCGTTAATATAGTTAAAGCTATTGTGAATATCGATATCATAATTATTTTTAGTTTGCTCATATAAATCTCCCGCCTTCTCTACTGTTTTATATTATTATGTAGAATTATTAGAAAATTTATACATTTTTTATGTAGAAATATCATCGTTATCTCAACTAAATACTCCAGTTTGTAAATCATATGAGCTATATATTCCAGATTATTTTACATTTTTTAATTATATCTATATAACCTAAAATTATAATACTATTTTAGCTTACTATTAACCCAGATCTTCCCTATGTCGTTTACTTTTATAGTAATCTCTCCATTTAAATCCGTTCTATAGATTTTTGTTCCGTAACATGCTTAATCTATCTAGAACTCCTGCATTTGGATGTCCAAATTTATTATTCTTTCCTACTCCAATTACAGCTATTTGTGGATTTACTTTTTCTAAAAATTCTGCTATTGATGATGATTTTGACCCATGATGTGCTACCTTTAAAATATTTGCAGTTAATTTTTCTGTATTTTCATATTTTTGAATTAATTTCTGTTCTGCAATCTCTTCGATATCACCTGTAAAAAGCATTTTAAAATTTTTATAACAAATTCTTACAATCAATGAATTATTATTTAAAACATTATCTGTAATTTGTTTTTCTTCTGGCCATAAAATGTCTAAATATGTATTTTTATCTAGCTTAATTATACTTCCTTCTCCAACTATTTTTACTTTTATATTTCTTTTCTTTATAATATCCAAAAATTTATTATAATTCTCGGAATATTTCACTTGTTTTGGTATTAATACCTGTTTTACATTTAATTCTTCTAAAATCGTTAAAATTCCTCCAACATGGTCTGAATCAAAGTGAGAAATAATAACATAATCTAATTTATGAATTTTTTTCTTTAATAGATATGGTAATAATGTTTTTTCTCCCACATCAAAAGTTGAACCAAATTCGCTTCCTCCGCCATCTATTAGTATCTTTTTATTAAACTGCGTGGTTATGAGTGTAGAATCACCTTGTCCAACATCTATAAAATTAATATACAAATCTTTTGGTATGTTTTTATAAATATATGATGTACCGATACTTAGCAGTAATATTATTACTATTATCTCTTTATATTTTCTAAAAAAATGCTTAATTTTATAAATATAGTCCCTTTTTAGCATATAATATAAATATATACTCATTACATAATAAATTATTATTTCTTTTATATTTGGAATAATACAATAGATTTTAGAAATACCTATATTCGAAAAAAATCCAACTATGTTTATGGTTAGTTCTATTAATGGTTCTACAAAGCCAAATATTGGTAATGGGCATATCATGATAAATAGTCCAATAATTGTAATTACCGTCGATAATGGAATAATTAATAAATTTGAAAAAATAAAAGTTAATGAAATTGTTCCAAAAATATATAATATTATAGGAAAAATAAAAATTTGAGCAGCCACAGAACTAATTACAATATTTAAAATATATCTTAAAATATTATTTTTAATTACTTTATTAACTTCCTTTATAGTAAAACTTCCTAATACTATAATTCCTAAAAATCCAAAATATGATAACAAAACACTCAAACTATTAATTGCAAAAGGATTATTTATTAATATGATAAGTAAAGATATTCCTAAACTATTTGCTATATCATACCTTCTAATAATTAATCCACTAATCAAACTTATAATACACATTATGCAAGCCCTAATAATTGAAGGTGTTAAACCTGTAAGAAACATAAATTCTATTAAAATTACTATACACAAAACATCCATTATTTTTTTATGTATTTTTAACAATCTAAAAAGAATTGTAATTCCTATAATAATATTCGAAACTTGTCCCCCAGATACTGACAAAATATGATATAGATTACTGTTTAAAAAATCGGTTTTTAATTCTTCACTTAAATCTTCCGTATCTCCTAAAATCATAGCAATAAGCAAATTTTTATTTTCTGCTTTTTTTATTACTTTACTTATATTACTCTTTAAAATTTCTTTTAATCTAGCTGTATATAGTATTAATTTATTTATTCTACCTTTTTTTATTACTTTATAATGATTAATTTCAACTGTTCCATATATTTCTAATGTTTTTAAATATTCTTTGTAATTAAATCCTCTTTCATTTCTAGCAACATCCGGTTCAAGATATGTTCCATTAATTAGTAACATATCTCCTACTTTAATATTAGCTTTCTTATTTACTCTTATATATAATTTTGTACCATTTCTTGCACTATTTTTACTATTTACAATTTTAACCTTATATAAGTCTTTGTACTCTTTTGGCTCTTTTTCGGCAATCACAATGCAATGTTCTTCTATTTCTCCTTTTGCTTCGTATATTGTATCATATTTTTGCTCTAGAATATTCGTATACAGAAAGCCAAAAGTCATACTAATCAAAATTAATAATTCAGTATATCTTTTTAAGAATCTCCTTAAAAATCTAAAGTATTTATTATTTATTTTTCTGATGCCCCAAAGACACATTGCAAGAATTATAGTAAAACAAAAGAAGGCTATACTATT
>CALWOZ010000114.1 GCA_944383305.1 uncultured Clostridia bacterium
CAGATATTTCTTGAACGCCTTTAGCTCCTCCATATTGATTAAATAACATAGGTATTAAACTAACTATAAATAATACTTATAATACTATTTTCTTTTTCATAAAATACATCACCTTTATAAATTTTTACATAAGTGCTAACTTGTAATTTGCATTTAAAATAATCTCTTATTTTTATCTAAAAATACCCAAAAGATTATAATTCCTAATATCGTTGCAATTATATTTGCTATTATATATGTCTTTTTATTAATTTTCCCTTTTTTCTTCATATAAATATTTATTGGTATTAATAAAAGCAAATATATTGTAAGTGTTACTAAGCCAAGAATTGCATTAAATCCTGCCTCTGATTCGGGGACTTCATAACCACTTCCTTTGGGCATATTTGCAAAATATCCATAAAGTAATAATATTACATAAGTGTCAATATATCCAATAAAGACATTATATATTACTGATAATACAAGTAGCATATATTTTTTTAAATTTTCTTTAAAATTTAACTTTGCAAATATAAGAACAAAACAAATATATATAACTATCCCTATAAGAGTATATAATATTAACATATCTTTAGCCCCTCCGTATTAATGTTACTCTATTAAACTACAATCACTATCTAATTTTTGTCAAGTACTTTTTTATAAATTTATTATATTATTTTCTTGTATAGCAAACAAACGAAAACGATATATTTTTTAAAAAAATGTATCTTTTTCACTTTTTTTATGCTAAAATTTAATTATATTTATTCTTCTAAGAATTGTTTATTATTTTTGCACATAGAATATAACATTCTTAGAATTTTAGTTGAACAAGCAGTTAGGCTTTTCCCTGATTGAACTATTGTTGGATCTAACCCACAAAATGCTATTAGTTGTTTATGATTATCAAATCTTGTAATGTCTCCTAATTCTCCTAATAATTCTGCTGTTAATACTTCTCCAATTCCATAAAATGAATTAATAATTTTAAAATATGGTGATTGCTTTGCTGTTTCTATCATTCTTTCTTTTAATTCATTAATATTTTTTATGTTATTTTGCAACATTTCAGCTATATTTGATAAGTTTTGAACATCAGAATGGTCTTTATCAATTCCTGGATATGAATTACTAGCAATTTCTTTTATTTCATGGGCTAACCTTTTATAATAGTAATCGTGCCTTGAATTTGTTTTATATAAATTATTATATAAAGCATCTATTCTTTTTTCTTTAATTATATAAGCATGTGGAAATGCTTTTACAAAATTTAATGCTGTTTCTTCATAGATTCTGCTACTCTTAAATATTTTTTCTAACTCTGGAAAACATATATTTATTAATCTTTTATATCTATTTTTATAACTTATATTTATTTGAGTTAAATAAAAGTATTGTCTTGTCATTGCTTTCAAATTAGCATATAAATCTTTTTTAGATAATTCGTGATATTCTACTTCATTTACAAAAAATAACTTTGCTAATCTGTAACAGTCCTTTTTATCTGTTTTAGTTTTTCTAATAGTATCATAATTATTTTTAGTTGTTAGACTGTTAATAACTAAAGTGTTAAATCCATTTTCTTTAAAGTATCTTTCTACTGGTAAATGATATGTACCTGTTGATTCCATAAACACTGTTAGATTTTCTGGATTAATTTCTGTTATTTCTTCTTTTACTTTTTCAAAATTCACTAAATTATGCTTTATTTCTTTTGTATCGATAAGTATCTCTCCTTCACTATTGATAAGCATTATCATACTTTTATTTTTAGCAACATCTACACTTAATACTGTTTTCAAAATTATTTCATCTACTTTCTTTTTGAATTTAAGTCTTTTACCTCTACTATTATTTCATCATGCTTGTTATATAGAGTCGAAATCGCCCTCACTATCTAAAACTAAATTAATAATAGGAATAAAAGTCGAACTGTCAATTTGATAGATTCTATGACCTCTGTAATTTGATGTTCTAACTTAAATTCTTTGTAAATAATTTTACAACCAAAAAAATTAGATGTAAACTTAATTATTTACATCTAAAAGTATACATGTAATTTGTCTTTATTTTTGTGCTTCGTTAATTATTTCGTCTAAACTCGAAAAATCAATAAAATTAACCTTTTTATTATAAGTTTCTATCATTGCTCTATCTTCAGCTGTTAGCTTTTCTTTTGGTAAATTCTTAACTGCATTATATAGCAATTTCATCATAGTTTTATGAGCAAAGTTTAATTTTGAATAATCTATTCCACCTCTTAAATGAAATATTTTTGCTTTTTCAAAAAATTTTTTTGGCATCTGATTTTTTATATTATTTCTTATATTATTTTTATTTACTTCATCTGTTGGATCCGAAAGACCTACTGTTACAATAATAATCTTTTTGTTTGAGATATTATTTAATTTTTTTAGCGTTTTTGACATTCCTAATACTCCACCAGCATACAAGGCACCTAAATAAATAATATTATCATAATCATTTATTTGCTGATTAACCTTTTTAAAAGAAATTACTTTCATATTAGTTCTTCTTGAAAGTTCATCTGCATATTGTTTTGTCGTTCCATAATTAGATCCATATACTATAATACTATTCATAGAAACTCCTTATTTTTTACTTAATTTTTAAATACTAAAATTGCTTTTGCTGTTCCTGTAAT
>CALWOZ010000115.1 GCA_944383305.1 uncultured Clostridia bacterium
CTTCATGTCGTTAAGTTTTTTTATATTTTTTTGCTCTTACTCTCTCAATGGTTTTAAACTAACGAAAAAATTCTTGATATTCTTCTTCTCTTATGCTCCATTTGCTTATGTATTTTGGTATATTTTTAATTATATCTATATTGTAATTTGTAATTAAAATGGCAATACATTTTTCTAAACTGCTATAATCTTGACTTTTTTTGATAGTTTTAGTATACATCTTACTTAAATAAAATAATATTCTTTTCTCAATATTTTTATGGTCAGTAACTTGCATTTCAATATCAATATTTGTGGTATTATCTATTTTAGCTTTAATATCTAAAATACCAACTTTATCATCTAATAGGTTTTTTTCTAGAATAGGATTACAATCTAATTGAACATCAGTTATATTTTGTTGTAAAATACAACTTAATAAATTTTTAGTAATAGTTTCATTACCAACAGACCCAAATAAACGCTTGAAAACATAATCGTTTTTAGGATTTAAAAGTTTATTAGACAATAGGCTTTCACCTGCCTTTCATACAAATATTTAATTTAAAAATGAATTATTGGCGGAAATGCCAAAGAAAAAATAATTTGAAATATAAGAATTGTAAATATATTAACATAAATGTTATAAAATAGCAAGAAAATATTTAAATTTTAATAATTTGCTTAAATTACTTATAAATTAATAAGAAACTCAAATTTCATTAAGTATATAACTTAATAAAATAGAATTATATTTAAAATATAACATATAAGTGAAAAATAAGCAATAGTAAAATAAAAAAATTATAAAAAATAAAAAAGGTAAAATGGTGTAATCCTCACATATCAATAGTTTTTGAGCTAATAAATTTTTATTAAGTTATATACTTAATAAAAATCTATAAAAATGGAGGGAAAACAAATGGTAAGAAAAAACGAAAGAGGAATAACACTCATAGCCTTGGTAATTAGTATAATTATTTTACTAATTTTGGCAGGTATAACAATACTAGCAATAAGTGGAGAAAATGGAATAATACAAAGAGCTGTTGAAGCAAGGGAAGAGATGGAAGAAGCTGAAAAAATTGAACAAAATACATTAAATAATTATGAAGATACAATAAATGAGTATATGGGGATAGATTGGGATACGGTATTAGCTAATGCACAAAAACATCTAGAACAAAAAACAAGTACAGCAATAGGAGTAGGAACAGATGGAAGAGCTGTGAATATGGATTTGTGGGAATATAGTTTTGATGATGTAACTAATGGGTATGGACTAAATGATAGTGTATCGTTAACGGCAACAGCTTCAGCAGATGCTTCTAAAGGTTATAATGGAACGAATTTTGATAATATAGTTATTCCACAATATATAAGTACGAATGAAGGAGAAAGTTGGACACCAGTTACAAATTTAGATTGGTTATTTTATAATTGCATAGAATTAAAACAAATAAACAAATTGCCGGATACTGTGAAAAGTATGAGATATACATTTAGGGGATGTACAAATCTAGTTGAAATTTGTAAATTACCTAATAAATTAGAGAATATGAGGTCTGCATTTATGCAGACAGGAATAATTAAAATGCCCGATATACCTAAAAGTGTTAATGACTGGAAACAGCTACAACAATTCCATAAAGTGTTACTAACATGATATGGAAGAGAAGACTACTTCAGAGTACTATATAATGCTACAAGCGATGGATTAAGTTTGAAAATATTTGGTAGTTGTAAATTCTTAAATGAAATAATAACCCAAGCTGATAATCCAAGAATTACATTATAAATTAAATCAAATTCCTGTACTAAATGTTGTACGTATGGTCATAGTAAAATAGTACTAGCATAATAAATAATCTCCAATAAGAAAATAGAATATAAAAATTATAAAAAATAGATAAAAAGAATAGAAATACTTGAAAATATAGGTAATCTCCTTATTAAAAGAAAAATAAACTTCTAAATTTAATTATAATGATTTAATTAAATTTAGAAGTACCTATATTTCAAATTAATAATAATTTACAAATTTTTTAATTCTTGGATTGATAGTCCGGTAAGCTCACTAATAGTGTTTAAATCAATTTTTTTAGATAACATTTTTTTGGCAATTTGTAGTTTTTCTTGATTAATACCAGCCTTTAAGCCTTTATCATATCCAGCATCTTCAATAGCTTTTTGATCCATAATATATTTTTCTCTTAATTCTGCTAAATATTGCTCATGTTCATCTTGACTAATTTCTTCTAGTACTTTTTTAGCTTTTTGAATTTCTTTATTTGACATATCGACCACCTCAGGACTTTCTATAAATTCTATCCATGAGTTCAAACTATTATGATTACTTTTTTCTTTATAATCTTTGAACTTATTCAGCTCTATTATATAAATTTCCATTACATCTGTCAATACTATTTTTTGATATTCTTCTTCTCTTATGCTCCATTTGCTTATGTATTTTGGTATATTTTTAATTATATCTATATTATAATTTGTAATTAAAATAGCAATACATTTTTCTAAACTG